>NZ_RHJR01000019.1:0-110632 GCF_004212325.1 Escherichia sp. E13S3 | reverse complement strand
CAAGTGTGACACGCATTCCAATCTGACCGGGTACAACTCACGTGGGCAAATCGACGGCTACAGTGTGGGCGTGTATGGCACCTGGTACGCTAATGAAGCAGACAAAACAGGGACTTATGTTGACAGCTGGTTGCTCTATAACTGGTTTGATAACACCGTCTCCGGCGAGTACCTGCCGAGTGAGAAATATCACTCTGACGGCATCACCGCCGCCATTGAAGCGGGTTATACCTTCCGTCTTGGTGAAAGCGCAGATGCCCGCACCAGCTACTGGCTGCAGCCCAAAATGCAACTGACATGGATGGATGTGAAGGCAGACAACCATACGGAAGACAATGGCACGCTGGTTGAGGACAGCACCGAAGGCAACCTGCAAACACGTCTGGGGGTGAAAGCATATCTGCAGGGTCATCATGCTATTGATGATCATAAAGAGCGTTCTTTCCAGCCTTTCGTGGAAGCCAACTGGATTTATAACTCCCGCAATTACAGCGTGAAGATGGATGGCATCAGTGATGAGATCATCGGCGCGCGTAACGCAGGCGAGTTAAAAGTCGGGGTGGAAGGTCAGCTTACTCCGCGTCTGCAACTGTGGGGTAACCTCGCCCAGCAGTTGGGCGACAATGGTTACAGTGATACCCAGGGAATGCTGGGCATGAAATATCTCTTTTAATGCCACTTTGCCACCTGTCACGTACAGGTGGCACTCTTTTGAGATCCACGGTCTTTGTGATCGCGCTCGCATTCAGTCATTTTTACTATAAATATGATGAAGTTAATTCAGCTTATTTATGGGTGAAATCACTATGGACCCTTTGCACGCCGTTTACCTGACCGTCGGACTGTTCGTCATCACCTTTTTTAATCCTGGGGCAAATCTTTTTGTCGTGGTACAAACCAGCCTGGCCTCAGGCCGTCGTGCAGGTGTACTCACCGGGCTTGGCGTGGCGCTTGGCGATGCCATCTATTCCGGGTTGGGATTGTTTGGGATGGCGACGCTCATTACCCAGTGTGAAGAGATATTCTCACTCATTAAAATCGTCGGCGGCGCTTATCTTTTATGGTTTGCCTGGAACAGTATGCGCCGACAATCAACACCACAGATGAGTGCATTACAGCAGCCGCTTAATGCTCCCTGGTATGTATTTTTCCGCCGTGGACTCATTACCGATCTCTCTAATCCACAAACAGTTTTATTTTTTATCAGTATCTTCTCAGTGACGTTAAGCGCAGAAACGCCGACCTGGGCGCGGTTTATGGCCTGGGCAGGGATTGTGCTCGCATCTATTATCTGGCGTGTATTTCCTAGTCAGGCGTTTTCTTTACCCGCCGTGCGTCGTGCATACGGGCGTATGCAGCGCGTTGCCAGTCGGGTTATTGGTGCGATTATTGGTGTCTTCGCGCTACGGCTGATTTATGAAGGAGTGACACATCGGTGAGCTGATAATTGTAACCAACCCAATTGAGAAATTGGACCGCCATCGAGGCCTCGAACCCCGTACCATACAACAATCCTGGTTGTCGTCTGCTCTTCCTGATGAGCTAATGGCGGTTTTTTGATACGAACCTTACAGCATATTTCCTGTCAGGCCCTGGTGCGATGCATAAGATACAGAAACTGCCCTACGCGAACATGACGGAATTATGATTTTTTTCATATGAATGTCAACTCATACATTCACAAAATATCTTTGTTGATCATTTAGCAAGCAACACTAAGTTTATGTCGGCTGAGCACTTTACACAGGCAGCGAACTCTTGCCCCTGCGCTGAATGTTGTCGCTCTCTTAGTGCCGGAGAGCGACGTTATATGCAGCACTATGCGCTATATTTAATTTTTCAGTCCGTTAGCGTGCCATTATCAATCACAAAGCGATATTTCACATCGCCGCGCAACATTCGCTCATAGGCTTCGTTAATTTGATCGGCCCGAATCATCTCTATATCAGCAACGATGCCATGTTCGGCGCAAAAATCGAGCATCTCCTGAGTTTCTGGAATGCCGCCAATCATCGAGCCGGCAATTGAGCGACGTTTCATGATCAGGTTAAAAACCTCCGGCGACTTATGCGGCGTAGCGGGAGCGCCAACCAGCGTCATGGTGCCATCGCGTTTCAGCAAAATCGTAAAATCATCGAGATTATGCGGCGCAGCAACTGTATTTAAAATGAAATCAAAACTCTTCACATGGGCCGCCATTTCATCGGCATTACGCGAGTTAACGACTTCATCAGCCCCCAGGGCTTTTGCCGCTTCGCGTTTTGATTCAGAAGTGGTAAACGCCACCACATGCGCCCCCATCGCGTGGGCCAGCTTGATTCCCATATGCCCCAGACCGCCAATGCCGACCACGCCCACTTTTTTACCTGGCCCGGCCTGCCAGTGGCGCAGCGGTGAATAGGTCGTAATGCCTGCACACAGCAACGGCGCAACGGCGGCAAGCTGCTCTTGCGGGTGGCGAATACGCAAAACGTAACGCTCATGAACAACAATTTGCTGCGAATAACCGCCCAGAGTATGGCCCGGCTCGTCTGGCGTCGGCGCGTTATAGGTCCCTGTCATGTGGTCACAATAGTTTTCCAGCCCGTCTTCACACTCTTCGCAGTGTTTACAACTGTCAACAATACAGCCGACGCCCACCAGATCGCCCGGCGCATGTTTTTCCACCTGATCACCAACGGCCACCACGCGCCCCACAATTTCATGGCCAGGCACACAGGGATAAACCGTCCCCGCCCACTCCGAACGGACCTGGTGGATATCGGAATGGCAGACACCACAATAAGCGATTTCGATTTTGACATCATGCGGTCCCGGTTCACGTCGGGTGATGTTCATCGGTTCCAGCGGTTGTTTAGCGGAATATGCACCAATAGCTTTGATCTTCATTGCGTTTACTCCTGGTTAGCTATGTGTGTTTGGCGATGCCTGATATGTCATCGCGGCAAAACGCGTCCATTGAATATAGCCAATATTTAAGCCGCCCGATCCAGCCCCAACATACCGCGTACCTGAATGAAACAGAGCAGCAACGTTCCCCACAGGGCCAATAGAAGTGTTTTTTGCCATGCGTAAAAGCGCAAAATAAATAAAACTGGCGATATTTATGTTGGTTTTGGGGCGCAGATAAATTAATTATCTACACAACGTCAATAAGGGCATACTCTTCGAAGATAACGTCCATTTCTGGCGAATAACTTCCTTCCGCCTCGAAAAAACGACGGTGTTCATTACGCCAATATTTAAGACTGAGATCACCTTCGCCTTCTTTACGGGCAAACTCTTCAGTGACATCAGAAAAGCGCAGTAAATGCAGGCCAATAATTCTGATAACACAAACAGGCTCGCCAGCGCTATTTTGCACAATCTTATACTCACCAATCATCGGAAACGCGTTGTCATCAATACATCCCGCCAGCGAACCACAGGAAGCAGTTTTAACACCAGTCGCAATCAACGTTGCGAGGTGATCGGCCAACGCTGCTGAATCGCCAAAAGTACAACAGGAAGCATGAGGATATTTTTGTGAGATATTTTCTTCTATGGACATGGGAATATTTACGCAATCATGGAAAAATAAATCACATCATAATTACTCTTGATAATAATCAGCAAGAGTATCATTGGTTTTTCTACGCTTAATCTTTTTTATCCGAAGCAGGTCACATTTATGGCTTGATAAATATCTTTGTTAACACTCTTTTTTTGTGTATTTCTCTCAAATAATCCCCTAAAAATTAGGCCTGGAGATTATAAAGTTCAGGATGATTCATGAGCAAACCACTGCCGACACACTCATATTCAGATAGCCCCACTCCCTGGGGCTTTAAATCTCTTACTTTCACCGTTGCAAACACATCAAATGCGTATCAACCTGCCACACTCCCCCACACCAGCTGTCCTTTATGGAACGTCGCCGTTCTCGGCGAGATACGCGCCACCGCCTCGGCGGAACAGGAGGCATCCACCAGCACAAAGCTGGCGTCATCCTGCGCTTTTGGCCACACACGCTCGCCTTTTTCATTCAGCGGCAACACATCGCCAGTGGCTAAAAACAGCGAGCGGGATAAATTCTGTTCGTTAGGACGAATATAAAGCTGCGCGTAGAGATTGGCTTTTTCCAGCATGTCGCCCAGGCCGTAAGGCGACCAGTGGTCGATAACGCTGTCAGTGCCAGTCATCACTTTTACACCTTTGTCGTGGAGCTGTTTGAGCGGCATATGCAACGTGCCAATCGGCACCGTCGAGGCGATAGAAATTTGCTGCGCCACCATCCGGTGCGCCAGTTCATCTACTTGTTGCTCGTTGAGCGTAGCCAGCGCAAAGGCGTGGCTGATGGTCAGCTTGCCTTTCAGCTGCGGCGTTTTCTCTACCGTTTCAACCATATAATTGATGGCTGCCACGCCCGCCGGAGTGGTTTCGTGCAGGTGAATATCGACGCCTTTGTCGTAGTCCAGCGCAATCTGGAACATGGTGTCGAGGGATTTTTCCATCGCGCCATCGACACTGGTCGGGTCCAGCCCGCCGACGTAATGCGCCCCCGCCTGCATCGCTTCGCGCATTAAAGGTTCCGATTTCGACAGCAGCAAACCGTGCTGCGGGAAGGCGACGATTTCACACTCGAAGCCCGCCTGACGTCGTGCCAGCACCGCCTGCAAATTTTGCAGATTTTTCAGGCCGGAAACCGGTTCGATATTACAGTGGCTGCGGGCAATGGTGGTGCCTTTCGACTGCAATAAATCGATCAGCTTTTCTGCCCGCTCCTGAGTGTACGGTTGCAGCTCCGGCAGCATTTTCTGCTCGAGCTTGATCATGTCCTGGATGGTGGTGCCTGCCGGACGATTGAGCGAGCGCCACGGCCCGCCGTAAAAGGTTTTGTCGAGATGAATATGCATGTCGCGGGTGGTGGGCAGCATCAACTTACCGCCAGCATCATAGTGCGGCAGCGTGGCGTCCGGATGCTGTTTGTTCTCGCGCAGGGCGACAATTTTACCGTCCTGAATCTCCACGGTCTGGCGCGCCGTGCGGGTCTGCACCGCCACGCCATTTTCGTAGTCAAATCCAGTTTCCAGCAGCACGTTGTCGAGATAGTAATGCGGGTCCGTGATTTTCATGGTGTTGTTCGCTTCGCAGTTTAGGGTGCCAGCTACCGCCGCATGGGCGAGCGGCACAGAGGTACCGAACAGCGCGGCGGCGGTGACCATCTTACTGCTCTGGCTCAAAAACTCACGACGGCTATTGCTTTCTTTCATCTTACGTCCTTACGTTTTAATAATATGGGTGCCCGTTTCCCCGCGCAGCGCCGCAGGCAGGCATTCCGGCGTGGTGATAATCACTTCTTTGCCGCCCTGTTCCAGGAACGTCAGGCTGGCGATGATTTTTGGCAACATGCTGCCGGGCGGGAAATGCCCTTCCTGCATATAGCGGATCATGGTGGCAATATCCACCCGATCGAGCGCCTGCTGCTGCGGTTTGCCAAAGTGGATACAGACTTTTTCGACGCCGGTGGTGATCACCAGAATATCGGCGTGAATTTCGCGAGCCAGTAGCGCGGTGGAGAGGTCTTTGTCGATAACCGCGTCCACGCTTTGGTAATCCCCCGCTTCGCTACGCACCACCGGAATTCCGCCGCCGCCTGCGCCAATCACCACAAAGCCTTGTTGGATAAGCGCCTTAATGGCAGGCGCTTCGACAATACGTTTCGGTTCCGGCGAGGCGACTACGCGGCGATAGCCCCGTCCGGCATCTTCAACAAAACGCCAGTCAGGGTTTGCCTTTTGTAGTTCGTCACGCTGGCTTTCACTGAAGAATGCGCCAATGGGTTTGGTGGGATGAGCAAACCCAGGATCGTTTTTATCCACTTCCACCTGAGTCACCACGGTGACGGCTTTTTTCTCGCCGTGACGCGCCAGTCGGTTGTTCAACGCCTGTTGGATCAAGTAGCCAATGCCGCCTTGCGTATCCGCCACACAGTTCGCCAGCGGCGTTAAGGGCAGCCCTTCGCGCTCGTGGGCAATCTCCGCACGGCGTAAATCCAGCCCGACCTGCGGCCCGTTGCCGTGGGTCAGCACAATGTCGTAATCGGAAGCCAGCATTTCCAGCACTGTATCGGCGACGGCTTTTACCGCCTCCGCCTGATGCTCAATCGACTGGCTGGCGTTATCTTTGATAATGCTGTTGCCACCAATGGCAACGACCACAAGTTCTTTCATGTTGTTATGTCCGCTACAGAGGGTGATGAGGTTATGACCAACGCCAAATTGCCTGATGCGCTACGCTTATCAGGCCTACAAATTCTCGTGCCACTCGTAGGCCGGATAAGGCGTTCACGCCGCATCCGGCAGAAACAACGCGCACTTTACAGTTCAGACGCCGTAACGTTCGCACCAGCCAAGAATGGCTTTCTCGAAGCAGGCGAATGGTGGATGCACAATACCCGCACCAATCATGCCGACGCCCGCATCTTTATGGGCGATGGCGGTGTTGATCACCGGTAGAATGCCGCTGCTACCGACGCGGGTGATGTCGATAGCCGACGGCACGCCCATAAAACCGAGCAGCGGAATGGTGACGTTCGGGTTTTCACCGAGGGTGATTTCACGCATCTGACGGGAGAAATCGATAGCTTCTTCCACCGTGCCGCCCACCAGCGCGACGATCGCAGGCGCGGTCGCCATAGCAAATCCGCCAATGCCGTAGGTTTCGGTGATGGCGCTGTCGCCGATATCCAGCCCCGAATCTTCCGGCTTATAACCGGCAAACATCGGGCCGATGACCTGCTGCGCCGGGCCGGTAAACCATTGCCCCGGTAATCCGCTGACCCGCAGGCCAAACTCGACGCCGTTACGCGCCATGGTGGTGACCACGGTGCTGTATTCGATGCCGTGCGCCGCATCCATCGCCGCTTTACACATCGCCATCCACGTCGGGCCGGAGAAGTAGTCGCTGCTGGCGACAAACTCAAACACTTCGCGCTGTTGCTCGACGGAATAACCTGCCTGAATAATCCCCGGCGTCAGCGCCTGAATCAGCAGCGTCGTCCCGGCGTTATTGCGGTTATGGCATTCATCGCCCATATGCAGCGCCTGCGCCAGCATTAAGCGCAGATCGATCTCGCCGATAATTTTCAACGCGTCGCGCAGCATTGGCCCCTGCACATCGCGCATCCAGTTCAGGCGGTCAATCACGCTCTGGTCGTTAGCGCCCATACGCAATATCTTCGCCATCTGCTCGCTCATATTGGTATAAGCGATGTTGCCGTAGGTTTTGTTTTTCACGATGTGCATAAACATCGAGGCAGAGGTAACGCCCGCCATCGATCCCACGCAGTCGTGCTCGTGGCACGGCGAGAAGGTGATCTCCCCGGAGGCCGCCAGTTCAGCCGCCTCATCGAGATCTTTCGCCAGCCCTTCGAACACCAGCGCTCCGGTGACCGCGCCTTTCATCGCGCCGCACATTTTTTCCCAGGTGATGGGCGGCCCGGCGTGAAGAATGGTTTTCGCCGTCATGCCCGGCACCACGTTAATCGCCTGATCAAAACCAATCAGCACCGGATGCGACTGGATAATGCGTTCCAGCGCCTGCTGGTTAGCGGCGGCGATTTTGTCTGCCAGCGGCGAATCGGCAATGTTATCCAGCGCCTGCACCACCTGCATATTGCCCTGCCCCGGCGGCGTCCAGTCGAGTTGAGTCACTTCTACATGCTGCTTTTTCAGGTCATCGCTAAACATGGCGATGCCGACGTTAATAACGTTCAATGGTTGGCTAAACAGTGACTGGCTCATCAGGCTTCCTCCCCTTTGCAGATAAATTCACGCGCCAGCAATCCGGTATTGGTGCTGCTGCTCGCCAGAATCACTCCGGCATCAAGCAGCATCTGGCTTTGTTGTTCTAACGATGGCGTATCGAGATCGGTACCCAGCACATAGGCGAGAATGATCAACTCGCGTCCTTCGGCAGCGGCGATCGCTTTCGCTTCTTTGATCGCCTCGATGGTGGAGCCGACCGGATCTTCATGCGATCCAAATCCGAGCACAAAATCCATCACGATCACCGCCACTTCTGGATCGCGCGCTTCTTCGATCAAGCGGCTAATGCGGTTGGTGGGGTCAATCATTGGATGCGGCTTGCCGTTGGTGAAGTCGTCATCGCCAAAGTCGAGGAAGGTGTGTTTGATGCTGCGGTTGATATCTTTCAGGCGGAATTCAGGATCGGGCTGAATGTTGCTGTAGACATCGCCATGTTTTTCCATCACCGCGAACATGGTTTCGTCGCACAGCGTACCGCCGCAGAACAGGCCACGAATGTATTTCTGTTGCGGCTTCAGGCGAGCGCGCACGTCAGCAATCAACGGCTGGTTCAGGGTATGCAGGTCGAGATGTTCTTGTTTCACGCCGGAGAGCATTACCGCTTTCAGCGCCGCTTCTTTGGTGCCGCGAGCAAACTGTAGCCCCTGCTCATCCACTGGCGTTTCGCCACGACCGAGGAAGCAGACCACCACCGGCTTGCGGCAGGCGCGTGCGCGTTCCAGCACTTTGCGGGCCACCGCAGGCGCGGGCGGTTTGGAGATAAGCACAATGATTTCAGTTTGCGGATCGTTTTCCAGCATCCCGATAGCGTCGAGCATCATCAGGCCGCCGATTTTCTCGCTCAGGTCGCGCCCGCCGGTGCCAATCAGTTGCGAAACGCCGCCGCCAAATTCATGGATACGGACGCTCAGTTCCTGGCTGCCGGTGCCGGATGCGCCAACAATACCGATGTTGCCGCGACGCACGGCGTTACCAAAACAGAGCGCCGCGCCGTTGATAATCGCCGTGCCGCAGTCTGGCCCCATCATCAGCAGCCCTTTTTCATGGGCCAACTGTTTGAGCGCCAGTTCATCTTCAACCGAGACGTTATCGGAAAACAGCATCACGTTAAGATCGTTTTGCAGCGCCTGACGCGCTTCGCGCGCGGCAAACAGACCGTTGACCGAAATCACCGCCAGGTTACTTTCCGGGATATGCTTTTTGGCGCTGGCAATAGTGGCGTAACGCGCCTCGTGCGAGCCGCTTTGCGCTTTGGTGTTGAACAGCTCTTCAATCTCCACCAGCAACTGCTCGTTGTCCGCGCCTGCTTTGCCGTTGATGACAATCATCAGGTCGCCATTTTTCGCCTGCTCCAGCTCCGGCGTCAGCAGCCCTAAATTCTTCAGCACGCCTTTGTTCATTTCGGTCGCCATCGCCACAAATGCCTGCTCGACGCCGTCGAGTTTATTTGCACGCGTGGAGATAGACATCAGCGAGACAGAATCAAAATAGGTATTCGGTTTAATGACTATTTTAACTGACATAATTCCCTCCGTAGGTTTGGCTCAGCGCACAACCATCGGCCATGCCATACAGCATGTCGCAGCCGGAACTGGAGCCAATATGTTTAATTTTTTCTATTGCCTGAGTTGCGTTCCCAGGGATGTCATAAATAATGTCGTGTATAAAACGATGAATATTTTCCCGGCGGCGTTGTTGTAATGCGGCTTCCAGCGTTATGGCACTTAATAACGTGGTATTATTTTTGCCGCGTTGCAGACCGAGATAAAATTCCTCTTTGTATTTTTCCGCCGGATGCCCGGATATAAATAAAATAAGCGCCAGTCCTGTTAAATAATCGTCAGCTGATGGCGTAAGGCCAATCCCTAAGCCCATCATACTGGCGACTGCTAAGGCGATATTTTGTTTATCGTTTACTGCCTGAATAACTGCCCGTCGTTTAATATGTAATTCTTTATTTAATGCCTGATAAAACGGATTATCGCCGCGATAATTAAACAGGGTTTCATTTTCCCCCAGGTGCTGATGAATAATGTCGTGCCACTGTTGCCAGGCGATAAGGTGAAAATTCACAGCGGTCATTTGCAAGGTTGGGGACAGCCAACGCTGACATCGACTCATCTCTATATGAAGATGTTGACCAACCGTAATGCCTTGATCGTCAAACTGAACCTTATCACCATGCCGGAACAGACCATCAAAGTGAGTGAGTGCCAACCGACAACTGTTTGGCGCATTGTCGTACTCTTCACAAAGCAGCGTCAGCAACTGCTGGCGGGCCGGGAGTGCGATATTTACCGCTCTGGCAAAGACCTGTTCAACCTGTCCTTGCCCCCGCTGCGCCAGAAAATCCGCATCCGCAGTTAGCGCCCACACACACCGTCTTTCTGGTGTGTCGATAGCCAGCCTCCTGGGTTATGCGCCTGCGGCAATCAGCAACTGCGCAATCTCTTCAAAACCGCGTTCCCGCGCCAGCTCCAATGGCGTTTTGCCATATTTATCGGTCATGTGCGGACTGGCCCCGTGTTCCAGCAATAGCTGGACAATCGCCTGCTGTTTAATCCCGCCATCATTAAGCACAATCGCTTCCAGTAGCGGCGTCCAGCCAACATGGTTGGTCTGGTTAACGTTAATCTCCGTATGCGCCAAAAGTTCTTTCACAATACTTAAATGACCTTTTTCACAGGCTGGCGTCAGGCCGACACCACCGAAACGGGTGACGCAATTAAGGTCTGGTTTAGCCGGTAAAATAATTCGTAGCAGCGTTAAATCACCGTTCAGGCAGCTCATTAAAAAAGGATTTAAACATGTCAGGTCTTGTTTATTAATATCCGCTCCGGCATCAATTAATGCCTGAACGCAAGCATATTGCTGATATAAACTTGCCAGCGTAATTGCCGTTTTCCCCTGGTGATCGCAGGTATTAATATCGACACCCAGCGCAAGACAGGTTTTTACTTTATCGATATCGCCCTGTTGTGCAGCCAATAAATAGTCGGCAGGTAGATTTTTTATCGTCATTCACATTCCCCTGGTTTTTGTGGCTGTTTTCGATGAATTGAGAATAGCAACGATAATCTGATAAAAGAACCCGCTTAAATTTAATTCGCCGTATTTCGCCTTTTTGTTGAATGATGTTCAACAATCTTTTCGTAGTGTGCGGTAGTGCAATATTTGTTTCTTTGACCCGATACCCTTTCACTCAATCAGGTTTTATTTCTCTATAGTCTGCACATGTAAGAGTAGCTTTCGTCCATGTCTAACCAGAGGGGAACAAGATGAACGGACTCACGGCAACGGGTGTCACCGTCGGTATTTGTGCAGGGCTTTGGCAGTTAGTGTCTTCACATGTCGGGCTCTCTCAGGGATGGGAATTATTAGGAACCATTGGCTTCGTCGCCTTTTGCAGTTTTTATGCCGCAGGCGGCGGTAAATCGGGGTTTATCAGAAGCCTGGCGGTTAATTATTCCGGGATGGTGTGGGCATTTTTCGCCGCGCTGGCTGCCGGTTGGCTGGCCTCGGTGAGTGGACTGTCCGCGTTCTGGGCGAGCGTAATTACTACCGTGCCTTTCTCAGCGGTGGTGGTCTGGCAAGGGCGTTTCTGGTTACTGTCATTTATTCCCGGTGGCTTTCTCGGCATGACGCTGTTTTTTGCCAGCGGGATGAACTGGACGGTAACGTTACTGGGTTTTCTGGCGGGTAACTGCGTGGGGATAATTTCAGAATATGGTGGACAAAAATTAAGCGAAGCGACGACTAAACGCGACGGGTATTAAAAGTTATTCAAAAATGATTATCTATCTTTAACCGATACCTCTACAGTCATAGCTGGAGAAATTCATAGTAGATAATGGCGAGAATGGTTTAATGAACTCAATTTTTACCGAAGAGAATCTGTTGGCATTTACTACCGCTGCGCGTTTTGGCAGTTTCAGTAAAGCCGCAGAAGAGTTGGGTTTAACCACTTCCGCCATTAGTTACACCATCAAGCGTATGGAGACGGGGCTGGATGTGGTGCTGTTCACTCGCAGTACCCGCAGCATTGAGTTAACGGAGTCCGGGCGTTATTTTTTCCGCAAAGCTACCGACCTGCTGAATGATTTTCACGCCATCAAACGCAGTATCGATACTATTTCACAGGGCATAGAAGCGCGTGTGCGCATTTGTATTAACCAACTGCTTTATACGCCCAAACACACCGCGCGCTTATTACAGGTGCTGAAAAAGCAGTTTCCTACCTGCCAGATTACCGTCACCACCGAAGTATATAACGGCGTCTGGGATGCGATTATCAATAACCAGGCCAATATCGCTATCGGCGCACCCGACACGCTGCTGGACGGTGGCGGCATTGATTACACTGAGATTGGCGCGATTCGCTGGGCTTTTGCCATCGCGCCGGATCACCCGTTAGCCTTTGTGCCGGAACCCATCGCCGAAAGCCAACTGCGTCTCTACCCTAATATTATGGTGGAGGACACCGCGCATACGATTAATAAAAAAGTGGGCTGGTTGCTGCACGGGCAGGAGTCAATTCTGGTGCCAGATTTCAACACCAAATGTCAGTGCCAGATTTTAGGTGAAGGGATTGGTTTTTTGCCGGATTACATGGTCCGTGAGGCGATGACGCAATCCCTGCTGGTTACCCGACAAATCCATAATCCACGCCAGGATTCGCGCATGTTACTGGCGACTCAGCATTCTGCTACGGGTCAGGTGACGCAGTGGATTAAAAAACAATTTGCGCCAAATGGCATATTAACGGGGATCTATCAGGATTTACTGCATCGGGAGAATTAATCGCTGCCAACCTCCCGATGCGCTGTGAATAGCGGTTTACATCAACCACCTGCTTTCATTACCCATTCAGAGATAAATTTATTACCCGGAACTGGCGGGGAGTACAAATAGCCCTGCAAAAAGTGAACGCCTTTACCGATCATTAAATCCGCCTGCTCCTGGGTTTCTACCCCTTCCGCTACGATACTCAGACCAGGCTTACGCGCCAGCTCGACAATATTGTCGACAATATGACCGGAGATTTCGTCCACGCTCGCCATTTGCACAAATGACTTATCGATCTTAATAAAATCGACCGGGAACGCCTGCAAGTAACGATAGGTCGCATAACCCGTACCAAAGTCATCCAGCGCAAAGGTAATATTGTGCTGATGAAGGCTATCAAATATCGCTCTGGCTTCTGGCGTTACCGGAATAGGATTACGTTCCGTCAACTCAAGAACCAGCTTGATTTTATCGTTACCTAATTTCTTAACCAGGTTCAGACACTCTTTTTCAAATCCCGCAGCCAAAAAACAGCCCGCCGAGACGTTGATACCAATATGGAAGTTGTCCGGCAGCAAATGTTTTACCGGCATCAGAATATCCGCAGTCTGTTTCATCAACTGGCGGGTCATTATGACGATAAGACCAGATGACTCCGCCAGAGGAATAAATTGATCCGGCGGGATGATTCCCGTTTGCGGATGTTCCCAGCGAACAAGCACTTCACAACCTGTCAGTACTCCTGTCTGAGCACAAAATACCGGTTGGATCCATGGTTTGAATTCATGGTTTTCCAGCGCCAGACTGATGGCTTCAGGTGTGACAATATGGTGACAACGGTTGTCAGGAAGATAAATTTTATTTTTATTTCCCGTGGCAGTGGTTACCTGCGGGTGATACTGAAAAAAGATATCCCGCCAGAAGGTAATATCACTCTGGATGCCTAATTTCTCATACAACTGCTTCTTTTGATGTGAAATTGTCTTTGCACTGCGATTTCTGTACTGTGAGATTTCTGTAACCGACATCCCCTCCATTAGCAGCTTGAGTAAAAGCCGTTCTTTTTCGGACACAATACCAGGCAACGTCAAATTCACCGTTGCGCCGAACTCTTCCAAAAAAACACTCAAATCATGCGAAGCCATTTAACACACCTTGATTAAATCTTGTGCGCCAGCTTAATCTGCTTGTCTTCACTCTGGCAGGAAAAGCTGGCTGCAAGAAAATGACACAGAGAGCCGAATTGGTACCCATTCGGCTCTCTCCTTTTACTTATTATTCAGATCAGAATTGCCACTTAACGCCAATCATTGCAGAGGTGTCATTATATCCCTTATCGGCAACCTGAACGCCCACATTTCCCCAGACATTCAGGTTGGCATTTAGCTGTCCTTCCACACCCGTTTTTATCTCGGCAATATTTCGGGCTCCATCCTGAGTGACTGACACGCCATCCATGCTGGTGCTGAAATCCTTACTGTTATGCAGCCAGTTCACTTCTACAAACGGCTGGAACTCGCGGGATTTACCGTCGTCCATTTTATGATGACTCTTCAGCCAGGTTTTTACACCAAGTCGAGTCTGAATGTTGCCATCACCGTTGCTATGAACGAGGGTTCCGTTGCTTTCGCGGTGCTTATCGGCTTTGACTCCCATCCAGGTAACCTGTGCTTGCGGCTGAACATACCATTCATTACGCGTTCCCTGGCTGCCATTAAATTCAGCTAATTTGTGTTTGTATCCAGCTTCCAGTGAAGCGGTAAATCCTTTTGATTTATAGGATTCACTTTGTAAATCATCACCTTTCACTGTGTTATCAAACCAGCTGTACTGCGCCCAACTGTCGAGATACGCGCCATTATGCGATTCGTCATCGGCATACCAGGTGGCATACAGGCCGGTGCTATATCCGTTCACACTCGCTTTTGCACGATAACCGGTTCGCGAGGAAATGGTTTTGCTGTCGCTGTTGCCATATCCCGCCATGACCCCAACATGCCAGCGGTCGCTGCCGTTTTGGCTCCACTGCGCGATATCACCTCCCAGTTGCAGAACATAGCGATTGCTTTGGGTTTTCAGCTGGCCGCTGCCATCGCGCCATTTATTATGACCACCTTCATGGCGCATCCACATAGTGGTTTGTTTCTGCTCACCCGTCACCATGTCGGTATAGTACGTATTACCCAGACGCTCATGCAGACGCGTGGTGAACATGGTATTCGCTGCTGCAAGGTTCGCGATGTAGCTACCCGCCTCCGGTCGCAGGTCATTATCCACATTCAGATCCGGACCCGGCGTAGGTGTCGGGTTAGGGTTCGGCTCTGGATTCGGGGTTGGCTCTGGATTCGGGTTTGGCTCCGGGTTCGGCATCGGCTCTGGCTCCGGTTGCGGTTCAGCTGAATCACCACCACTGGTCAGATACCAGTTTCCGCTGTTTGCCCCCTTACCACGCGCGAGAGTGTAGTCATACGCGCCCGCAACGATACGCCCCGCCTGAACAAATTCCCCCTCAGACTTACCATCAACATGGATAAGTTCAATGCCGTTAAGCGTTTTAGCGCCAGAACCACCAGCGTTATTCACCGTAACGGAGGTCGTGCCGCTGGTATCGCCCTCAACAACCAGTTTATCCGTCACTGAATCATCGCCATTCAGTGCCGTATTCATCACCAGTCGGCCGTTATCACCATGGTAGTTCCCCTTCACCACTAACGCGTTGCCCGCTTGCTGTCCAGACTCTCCGGTCATCAGCGTACCGTTGTTGGTCAGATTGCCGCCCAGGGTGTAATTCACAGGCACAGCCGCTCTTTTTTCAGCGCTATTATTCAACACCAGGGTACCGTTGTTCTCAACGTTTGCGCCCCCCAATCCCTGTGCATGACTTACCAGCACTTTAGCCGAGTTGGCAATATTCATATTAGCCGCCAGGTTGCTGTTATCGCCCGCGACGTCCAGCGTGCCGCTCTGAATATTCAGCTCTCCGTTCCCCGTTAACGAACCGGCTGAAGTCCCCCCGTTGGCAAGAGTCAGACTGCCGCCGTTTAAGTTCAGCAGCGAATCGGCGCCGCCATTGAGCGTACCCACGGTCTGGCTGTGGCCATTCATATCCAGTTCAGTCTCCGCCGCCAGACGCAGTTCCTGGGTATTACCCAACACGTTATCGTTATTCAACAAGAGCGTCCCGCTGCGCAGATCGGTAATACCGGTATAGTCGTTGTCTTTGTTAGAAAGCGATACGGTCTGACCTTTCTGGCTGCTGAATGCCAGGTCACCACTGCCGGTAATCTTTGCACTCAGATCGGCGGCATTCTCGCTTTTACCGTTAGAGCTCAGCACCAGAGCATCGCTGTCGGTAGCGTGTAAATCAAGCTGGGTCAGGCCGTAACCGATATACAGACCGTCATTGTTTACCCCACTCGTCAGACGATAGTCGTAAGTGCCGACGGCGGCTTTTTTCCCATTCTGCTGAATATCACGTTGGGCGCTGCTGGAGAGGATTTGCCCATTTTTATCCTGCAATTGCAGGTTGCCCGCATCGCCCAGAACTTCCGCACCTTGCGCATCAACCAGCTTAATGGCGCTGTTACCATCATCGACTTCAGTGAGCGATAACGCAGAGTCAATATCACGAGATACTGAGCGGACAACGTCACTGTCAGAAACCTGAATCACACCCTCGCCGCGCAAATCCAGCGTTTTACTAACGTTGACCGTCCCTTCTGTCATCTGTGCACCTGCTGTCAGGGCACCAAAATCAACGGTTCCGCCGGAGAATCCCAAAGTGCTAATGGAGTGAGCGCCCTTACCCACTGTTACCAGGCTTCCCTGACCCGCAGTGATCCCGCCTTTCTGCAGAAACTCAGCATTCTTTTCCAGGTTAAATGTCGTGTTCTGGAACGCCAGTGAACCCTGGAACCAGTCTGTATAAGCAAACTCATCGAAGGAGAATTCGTGATTCCCCATGTTTATTTCAACAATGCCTCTACCTTCAAGATCGTTATCAAATACCCAATCTTTATTGGCATTGATTTGCAGTTTGCCATCAACATCCAGTTCTGCACGGCCGATGTTCTTGTCTTCAGAAATAACAGCGACAGCATCGGAAGCAACATCAATATATCCGTAGAATGCATAGTTATTGCCGCTCAACTCCACCGTCCCACTGTCGATACTTATTGTACCGTTGCCGGAAATCTTATTGGCAAAGGTCATGCTATCGTCAGCCTTCAGGTGTAATTTCCCGCGGTTAGTGATTTCTGCTGTACCTATATTTTGGGTGATCCCCAACGCCCCATTTTTCTCAATCGTTACTTTGCCGCTAAAGGCAGAGTTATCACCGGTTAAGTAAGTCGTGCCATTGAGCGCATTGATGTAACCCAGGCCCTCGCTGCCACTGACAATATCCGCGGAAATAGTCGCATTTTTATCCGTGTGGTTTAAGGTGATTTTCTTCTCGGATGTCTTTGCCCACACAAACTCAATTTTTTCGGCATCAATAATCCCTGCAGCCTTCGCCTCATTCCCTTGCTGTGCACCTAACGCCAACTCAGAGTTGGTACTTAAACTAATAGTCGGCGCAGAAATTTTACCACCTTCTGAAACAGCAAGTGTTGTATCGGAGACTTGATCATAATAGCCCAGGCTAATTTTTTCACTGGCATTAACTTCACCGCCGTTATTAACTGACAGGTACTGATTACCACCGTAACTGCCGTAAACGCCCATAAAGAAGGTTTTGGAATTTACCTGGCTACCTTCACCGCTAACATTTCCCTGCAAATAGGTCAGACGGCTGGTGCCCTTAACATGGATTTTGCCGCCGTTGGAGACGTTAAAATAGCCTCTATCGTGGGTAATATTAGAGTAAGATTCATATAAATCATCAGCATATAACTCACTGCCGGCATTGGCGACGTTCAGAAACCCCGTCCCTTTTAACAAAAAGTTAAGCGAGCCATTGATATGCACCTTCCCTCCGGTGATATCCAGCCCACCACCAGAAGCGAGAGTCAGACGTGGACGAGAAGAGTCTGTCGCATCGATTACCAGATTGGCATTGTCGGTCACTGAAATACGGTAATCAATAGTCTGGTTATCTTTACCGAATACAGCTGTGTAATCTTCACTTACAGCAACATCTTTAGACAGTGCCAGAGATGAATATAAACTTATCGCGCTAATTAAAACAGCCCGGGATTTTTTGCCTTTTATTTTGCTTCCCAGTTCAGAGCAGACGCTCCAACAGTTACGGGACCTGTTCCACTTTAGCCGATATATTTTATTCATCACAATCTCCAGCAATACATCCAAATAAAACCAAGATTGCATAAACAGCAACGCATAAAATGCCATCCCGGTTGCTGCTCATGGCATATATAAATTCAAAAAAATCGCATAACATTGATAACCACATACCTGGGTATGCAGTTCAGAGAGTAATAATAGATTAACTTACTACCGGACACCTATTTCAAATTAACAATATTAACTTAATCCTTACATTAGCCCCCAGTCTCGAACATATGCGCATTATATGTATCTAAGAGCTCAAATCAACTCAAAATATAAACAAGAAGCAGGCATCACCTCCATAATATATAACCAACGAAAGCGATAACTCTTATTAGGTATTTAATTATAAGAATTGTCTTATTAATAAATATATATGCGAATAAGACTGAATCCATTCAGCTTTCACCCATATAAAACCGTTAATTAATAGAATATAAGATTTACAAGCGACTAAGAGAAATTACAAGATATGAAATTACAACCATATATTATATATGCATAAATTTCTACAACGAATCAATGATCCTCGCACCATATGCAGACATGGCGCAGTTTTATGCACGTCCTGGAACATCACACTATTCCCTGTGTGTCGATTGTCAGACCGATGAACACCTCAACGAACTTGTGCGTAATTGCACCGAAACCGCCTTTCCCCCGTGCGATGCGTACAGAACAGACTCCGACGAGACGGCGGGCCGTATACGAACTGGAAGGCCTGCGCGTGGTGGATGCATCAATTATGATTGGCGAGAAGCACGGCTGCGTATTTTGTGGCGAATAGAATGCTGCTACGAGCTAAAAATTCAGTCGCGACTTGATTTGACTGTAGGCTTTGCAAGGTTGAGAGTTACCGTTTTGATACGGGACCGAATCCCGCTATAAAAACGTGAGGTAACTCTCATGTTACTCCCTCTCAGCAATCCTCAATAATCAGGTATACCGCTTTCACCGGGCCATGAACCCCGACGACTTTAATAAGCTCAATATCCGCCGTTGAACTAGGACCGCTAATGATGTTAATGCAGGACGGCATACGCTCACCAGACAGCGCTTTCTGATGCAATTTTTCTGCGAGTTGAGCCACACGTGGCAGGATGGTGCTTTTACGCAGGATAAAAATTGAGGACTCAGGGAGCAAACTCAACGAGCGCCCACGCTCAGCAGCGGAAAAAAGCACCACGCCTCCCGATTCTGTTAAGCCATATTCAGCATACACTACGCCAACTTTAGCCTGCTCTGCCTGCGAGATATTCTCGGCACCTTTCAGCGGATCCCACACGGCGGCATTGCATTCCTGTTGTAAACGCTCACGGATCCCCAGCTCTTCCAGTCGCCTGTCACCGCTAATCACCACCGACTGCTCTCCCAGCTCTTTACACAGGCGTAATGCAGCATCCGCGGCCTGCGTCTCGCTGGTCAGTTCACAACGCGTCAACATGACATCACTGGCAAACTGGATAAACGCGTCACAGCGCTGTTGCGGGTTAAGTTCAGTAAGACGCTCGTTTGCATAGTTGTTAAGCGGCACATCTTCCGTTTGCGGTTCGAGTCGCAGCGGGCGGCCCAGTGCCTGAGCAACGTTTTGCAAGAATTCGCTTCGATTATCCATTTTTTTTCTCCTGCGCCTGATGTTTCTTAAACCAACTACGGAAACTCTCGCCGTCAGCTTCAGGAAGATCGCGTGCTTCCATCCAGTCACTAATCGCGCCAAATTTGAGTGGTGTTTTGCCGCCATTGATAAACCAGCTTGCCGCATGAGCACCGGCCATCATCCCGACTTTCCACAATCCCGGATGGCTATTGGCATAAGCGAACATTTTGATCGCCCGTTGCTCTGCTTTTGCGGTGATCCCTTTTTCAGCCATCACCCGACGATGACGCAAAATCAGTTTCGACAGAGGAATACGCACCGGACACACGCTGTCACAGGCCGTGCATAAAGAGCAGGCGTAAGGTAAATCTTTAAAATCTTTATAGCCGCCAAGTAGCGGAGAAATCACCGCGCCGATTGGCCCTGGGTAAATTGAGCCGTATCCGTGACCTCCAATATGGCGATATGCCGGACAAGTATTCATACAGGCTCCGCAGCGAATACAGCGCAGCACATCCCGAAATTCAGAGGCCAGCACTTCAGAACGCCCGTTATCAACAATAACCAGATGAAACTCTTCAGGCCCGTCCACATGCCCCGCTTCGCGCGGCCCTGTCAGCCAGGTGTTGTATCCCGTCAAACGTGCGCCAACGGCACTACGCGCCAGCATGGTGATCAATACATCAACCTCGGCAAACGTGGGGGCAATACGCTCCATCCCCATCACCGCGATGTGCGTTTTAGGTAGCGTGGTACACATTCGCGCATTGCCTTCATTGGTCACCAGGCATACCGAACCGGTTTCTGCTACCGCGAAATTACAGCCGGTTATACCGATTTCGGCACTGAGGAAATCTTCACGGATCTTTTGACGAATGAATAAGGTCATCGCTTCAGGCGTCTCCGGGCCATCATAGCCCAGACGTTCGTGTAGCACCCGGCGGATCTGGTGGCGATCTTTATGGATAGCCGGGACCACAACATGAGATGGCGGATCTTGATCCAACTGAAGAATGTATTCACCCAGATCGGTTTCAATCACCTGAATGCCAGCATCCTGCAACACATGATTGACGCCAATCTCTTCGGTCACCATCGATTTAGATTTCACCACTTTCCGGGCATTTTTGCGTTGGGCGACCTGTAAAATGTAGCGGGTAGCGTCTTCTTTGGTTTTTGCAAACCAGACGTGACCGCCGTTTTGCGTCACTTTTTCGGAGAGCTGGTACAGATAAGCGTCGAGATTACTCAGAACATGATCACGTATCTGGCTGGCACGATCGCGCCACTCCTCCCAGTGACCTAATTCATCGACCATTTTTTGCCGATTTGCTCCAATACGCTGCTGCGCGTTTGCCACCGCTTTGCGCATGATCGGATCTTCAATTTGCTGACGGATGCGTGTCTTGAATTCTGTATTACTGGTTTTGATCGACATCTTTATACCCTCAGCGGCTCATCAGCACTTCAGCAATATGCATCACTTTGACTTTCTGCCCTTCCCGTTGTAATCGCCCACTTATATTCAGCAAGCAACTAATGTCGGCACCAATTAAATACTCAGGACAAACCTCCATCAGGTGTGAAACCTTTTCTTTCACCATCTCGCCGGAAATTTCGGCCATTTTGACCGAGAACGTACCGCCAAACCCGCAGCAAGTATCCTGTTCGGCAAAGGGCAACAGCTCCAGTCCACGTACATTTTTTAGCAGCGTAAGTGGTTCTTCCTTCACACCCAGCTTACGGGCCAGACTACAGGATGGATGATATACCGCCCTCCCTTGCAAGCTGGCGCCTACATCGACTACCCCTAATGTATTGACAATAAAAGAAGTGAGATCCTGCATACGCGCGGCAACCTTTTCTGCACGTGATGCCCATTCTGGTTCGTCAGCCAGATATGTTGGGTAACTTTTTACGGCGTAAGTGCAGGAACCGGCGGGAGAAATAATGGGATCGTCGTTATCTTCAAGTGCAGCGATCAGATTTTTCATTCCTGGGATCGCTTCTTTGATATAACCACTATTGATCGCAGGCTGACCGCAGCATCCCTGTTTCTCAGGAAAATTTACGCGACAGCCGAGTTTTTCCAGGAGCAGCACGGAGTCGCGTGCCATCCTTGATTTCAGGGCATCACCGATACAGGTAACAAAGAAATTTACATTCACAACCAATACTCCATTGCTTCATTTCTATTTATGCCTGATCGCAACCACTCCTTCCGGGTTATCAGACATCAATAAAAATGGCGGCTTTTTTATTGGGTAGCAGAATACAAATTCAAACTGATTTGTATGACAAATCAATAATCCATCATTGGATACCTGGATGCAATAGCTAATTTTATTTCTTTCGGCGTCGCTCACATTTTTATAGTGATCGCCACTAACAACACGGAATCATGCATTCGATACAATAACGTATTGAATTTCATTGGATTTATCTTAAATGCCTATTTAAAGATACTCATTTGGTATCTATTAGAACAGTCCCCCAAATGAGTATAAATGAAATTATTAACAATAATTTCACAACCATTAATAACTGTAATTTTATCTTACTGAAGCGATTCAGTGTGTGTTTTTTATTTTTATAATGAGATCCCGCCTTCGGAAAATATATAATAACATCTGCTATAAGTCATATTTTCAGAGTGCGGGTCAGGTAGTATTCTGATAACTCTAATTAGTTATGTATTTTTACACCAAGACAGCCACGAACAAACTCAGGATTAAAATGTTTTACGGATTCGCCAACATACCCCAGATCAAGTGAGCTTATTTGCGCCATTTCTTTCTCTGTCAGTGAAAAATCCCAGATAGCGAAGTTCTCTTCAATACGATGCTGATGAGTCGATTTTGGAATAACAACCACTCCCCGTTGAATATTCCAGCGTAGAATTACCTGAGAAATCGATTTTTGGTGGGCATTTGCAATACCCTGAAGCAGGCTGTTTTCAAATGGTTTATGTCTTCCACCGCCTAATGGTGCCCATGCTTCAGGCTGCACGTTGTAGTACTTCATGGTTGCCAGCGCTTCTGGTTGGGCAAAATAGGAATGCAACTCAACCTGGTTGACCATTGGCTTAATTCTGACTGTTTCACAAAAGTTTGCCAGAACATGAGGATAGAAATTGGAAACCCCAATCGCTTTCAGTTTGCCCTCTTCATAGGCCTCTTCCAGTGCACGCCATGCATTGAAATAATCGCGCATTGCCTGGTGCAATAAATAGAGATCAAAGTATTCAAGTCCCGATTTTTTTAATGACGCTTCAATACCTGCTTTTGCCGTATCCTGATCAACCATGTCCTGCACCCATAATTTAGACGTAATAAACAACTCCTCGCGGGTACAGAAACCTTCCGAAATGGCTTCACGAATAGCGTCGCCGACGGCGTCTTCATTACCATATACCGCTGCAGTGTCGATGAGTCGATAACCGGTTCGGATAGCATTCAACACTGATTGTTTACATACTTCTTTATCGGTAACCTGAAAAACACCAAATCCCATCATCGGCATTTTCAGATTGTTGCTTAATACGGAAAATTCCACTAGCAGTCCCTCCATTACGTATGAATCATCAGTCTACGTTAAAACATGACCGCAGATTAGTATGTGGATTTTGATATCACTTATGTAAAAATTTCATTAATAATAGGGGACTGTAATTTCTCTATTATGGGAAAAATGAAGCAGACACGATGAGATTGATGACAAGCACAAAATTGCCTGATGCGCTATGATTATCATGCCTACCAGAGAATCGCAATTTATTGAATTTGCGCTATTTTGTTGGCTGGATAAGTTCCGGCATACACAACAAGCATTAGCCAACAATCTGAGATACTGTCAGTCGCCTGGCCTCGGACCGTTCTGTTTTTGATACACTAATAGCCTTTGTCATACGAAAAATGTACGAAATGGCGAAGGGTAAATGGAGAATGTTATGATCAGGCAGAAGATTTTGCAGCAACTCCTGGAGTGGATTGAGTGCAATCTCGGTAACCCTATCTCAATCGAAGATATCGCACAGAAATCTGGCTACAGTAGACGCAATATCCAGCTCCTGTTCAGAAACTTCATGCATGTGCCGCTGGGAGAATACATTCGCAAACGAAGACTTTGCCGGGCAGCTATTCTTGTCCGACTTACAGCGAAATCTATGCTTGATATTGCACTATCTTTGCATTTTGATTCACAGCAGTCATTCAGTCGCGAATTTAAAAAGTTGTTCGGATGCTCTCCCCGAGAATACCGGCTCCGTGATTATTGGGATCTGGAAAATATCTTCCCTCCATTTTTAGCACGCCAACATACAAAAACTGATTGCACATTAATTCATTTTCCTGAAACACGTATTTTTGGCAATTCATTTAAGTATGATGCTGAAATATCGAATAAATCACCGGATGAAGAAGTCAAATTGCGGCGTCATCATTTAGCCAAGTGCATGAAGGATTTTAAGACGGATATCTATTTCGTCTCAACGTTTAAACCATCAACAAAGTCGGTCGATTTACTCACAGTTGAAACCTTTGCTGGTACGGTATGTGAATATGCTGACATGCCGAAAGAGTGGACAACGACCCGAGGACTTTATGCCTCTTTCCGTTATGAAGGAAATTGGGAACATTACTCTGACTGGGTTCGGAACATCTATCTGATAGAGTTGCCTGCCAGGGGGTTAGCCAGAGTGAACGGCAGCGATATTGAGCGCTTTTATTACAATGAAGATTTCGTAGAAAAGGATGGCAATGATGTTGTTTGCGAAATTTTTATCCCCGTTCGTCCGGTTTAGTTTGTCGCTATGTCTTATTGAGTTTTATCCTTGCCTGATACTATTTAATCAATATCAGGCAAGGTATTCAGTGAATAATGGCATTGAATATTTCAATGCCATTATTCTTTATTAGATCGTAACGTTCATACTATTCAAATTATGGCATCTCCTCCTCGCCCTTTTCAGTATCTGCAGCAACGGCGTTAATTGTCACCTTCACAGGCTTCATTTCGTACCCGCCATACGTCAGTGCGTTGAATGTGAACGTATAGACACCTGGCTTGCTGGTACTAAATTTGCGCTTGATTTCCCCGCTCGAGAAATGGTCGGCCTTCGACGGCAGGAACTTATAATCCGCCTCTGTCACCCCTTCCGGAGCGTCAATGTCGACCCACATACTTCCTCCTACGGGATTGTTTGCCGAGAACAGGGTAACCGTCAGTGTTGCGGTCGTTACCCCATCCGCCACCAGAGAAGGTGTATCAGTTGAGGCCTCGAGCTCCGCGTTTTTATCATCCGCGACGAATTTAGATTCGGCAGTTTTCGTCGATTCCTGACCGTCGGCCTGACTCACTTTCGCCGTGAGTGTATATTTCGCTGCGACAGTGGTCGTGGCGGTGAAAATAGCCTGCCCCTGCTCATCGGTCTTCGCTGTGCCAGACGGATCCAGAGCTAAATTTGCCGGGCTGGCAGTCAGCGTCACCTCGCTATCTTTCAACAGGTTGTTATTGGCATCAGTCACCGTAACTTTATACGTCTGTTTGGCTTTGCCATCCGCCAGTGCGTAGTTGCCAATCACCTCAATACCGGAGACGGTTGCGGTCGCCTTATCGGCCACAAACGTTATAGTCTGCGCATCCGAAGGCTGGTCATTTCCTGCCGACGCCGTGATCTCATAGGTTCCGGCAGTCACGGAAACCACTTTCAGTACCGCTTTACCCTCCTTGTCGGCATTCACCATGATATTACCGTCTGCAAGCGGTTTGACGCCTCGAGGCAGATTAAAGACGACCACAGCGCCAGGCAGAAGGTTGCCGTATTGATCCTTAACCGTTGCCGTCAGCGTAAAGGCATCTTTGTCGTTTGCCACTTTTTCCGCGGCGGTATCAACCTCCAGGGTCGCCTGACCGGTACTGAAATCCGCCTTGAATTTCACCGTAACCGTCTTCTTAGCACCATTCACCGAAGCCGCGATGCTGTGTTCCCCGGCAACCGTTGACATCAGCTCAATGTCGGCTTTACCTGCCGCATCGGTTGTTACCGTATTCCCCGTCTTGCTGGTCACCCCCTGCGGTAAAGTCAGCGTAACTTCTTGCCCCTGCAACGGGTTACCATAGGTGTCCACAACGGTCAGGGTTACCTGGTTAGTCGACTGTCCATTTGCCAGCTGGTTATCAACCTTCACCGTCATATCACGAATCTCAGCCTTAGATGCGTCACCAGCAACATTCAGCACCAGTGGCTGAGCAACGGCATTTTGGCCGTTCACTCGCGGCATCACAGACAGCTGACCCGCGGCAGATCCCAGAGTTAAGGTCGCCACGTAGACCCCATTACTTGTTTCTGTCCAGTCTCCTGCTGAAGGTCGCTCTGTCCCCGTGCTGGCGGCACCACTAAACTGCGGTGCATCTGGTTTCAGCCCGGTGACAAGGTTCCCGTACGCATCCTTCACGGTGAAGGTGAGTTTCGTCGTCGTTTTGACGGTCGGAGCCTCATTGTCAGCAACAAGCGTAGAGTTCGCTGATGACATCTCCCCCGCTACGACAGTCAAATGCGCAGCATCGGTGGCTGCTGGCTGGCCGTTGAATAGCGGCATGACGAGAAGCTCACCTGTCTTTCCGCCTGCGGTCAGCGTAGCGACATAGGAACCATCGCCTTGCTCGGTCCAGTTGGATACCGTCGCCCCTGCAGATGCAACACCTGTCAGGCTTGCCGACAGGGAAAGGCCGCTGATAGCGTTGCCATGCACATCTTTTGCAATAAGCGTCACGGTTGTGCTTTCTCCTGCTTTTACGTGATCTTTTGCCACAGAGACTGTCGACTGGCCTGAAGATAAAGCATCGGCCACCACGGTCACTTTAGCCGCATTCGCTGCCGCGTTCTGCCCATTGAGCTTCGGCATAACCTCTAATTCACCCGCCGTAGTGCCGAGAGAAATCTGCGCAGTCCAGGTCCCGTCGCCATTATCCGTCCAGCCTGAGGCCTTAGAACCTGCAGCGGCTGCGCCCGATAATGACGGTGCATCCGGATTGAGGCCAGTTACAGGGTTGTCATTAGCATCTTTTGCCGACCAGATTGCCGTAACTGTACCGCCAACCACCGGTTTATCCGGATTCAGGGCGATGGTCGAATGTGCTGCATCAAGCGGCCCGGCGACAAACTTCAGCGTTTGTTGTAATGAGCCCAACTGATACTGCTCGCTAAAGGCACGCACAACAACGTTTCCGGCACGGGTCGAAGAAACCGTAGCGCTGTAAACGCCTGGTTTTACCTCCGAAATGGTACCAATGGTGACACCGCTGCTATCCTGCGGAACAAATCGCAAGCGGCTGGCCTCTCCCGTCACCGGGTTGCCATCAGTATCCACCGCAGTCAGCATCAGCGTGTGGGATTGCTGACCATCGGCAACCACGTCTCCTGAAGATTCATTCGCGCTCAGAGTAGACTTCGACACATCCATCATCGTAGCGCGCAATTCTGCAGTGACGGTTTTGCTCATGCCATCAACGCTAACCGTAATCGTTGCCTCACCTGATTGCGTTCCGGTAGTAAAGACAGACTGGTACACCCCAGCTTCAGTTTCGGTGAACTCACTCAGTGTTGGCTGTGCCTGTGATTTAGTGGCCTTCAGGGTACGAGTCACAATATTTCCAGCTGGCTTGAACGTCAGCTCAGACTTGATCTGATCTTTCATACCCGTGACTGGCTGCCCCTCGGCGTCGCGCAGAGAAAGCACCAGTGGCTTTTGCTCACTACCGTTAGCAAGCATTTGGATACGGCTCTGACCGTCAAGCGTTAACGCCGTGCGCTCGGCACTCATACCTGCTCCGGTAATGACCACCTCTGTCTGCACGCGTTTTGAGGCATTGCCTTTGTTATCGTAGGCAACCGCAGAAATCGCATAATAATTGTCTTTGCCTGCCTGATAAGCCGGGAGCGTCACTTGCCACTGATTACCCTGCCCGGTAATTTTTCCGCCTGCGGCCAGCAAAGATGGCGCTTCCCATTGAACATTTTTCAGACCGTGTGTTGCTTTGCTCACCACAAGCCCCAGGGAAACCGTCTGCCCGCCCTTACCTTCAATGCGCTCAGGCAGAGCAATACGGATCACTTCAGATTTGCGATACTCAAGAACGATATTGTTATTACGCTCAACCAGGTCATAGCGGCTGCCTGCCAGTACCCGACGCTCGCGAATGCTATCCGTATCGAGTTGTTTCGCCAAAGGTTCGCCAATTCGGTAGTTAACTTCCAGGCCAAAGCGAGTGTCATTCTCACCGCTCTTGCCCTGCTTATGCCCGGCGCTCAGTGTCAGAAGAGGCACTGGCGTATAGGTCACCTCGGCAGAAATAGCATGCGGATCTTTCTGGCGCTTATCTTTACCAAACAGCCCGACTTCATCGCCATAATACTGTTCATACATCAGGCTTGCGCCAAGCTGCGGCCAGGCAGGTAAATAGCCCTCTGCGCGGATATCCCAACCATTCGCCGGGCGTTCCTGATAATCCTCAATATCCGGCGATTTTTTCCAGCCAGAAGCGCGGATATAACCATTGGCGCTCAGTTTCAGATAATCGCGCCAGTATTCCGCACCAACACCAATGCGGGTATGACTACGGGATAAATCATGGTCGATAAAGGTGTTCACCCCCGCCATCCAGTCATTTCCTGAAAAATGACGCCAGCCAAAACCAATATTTGACTGAGTACGATCGTCTGTACGATGTATTGCCCCCTGAGTGAACAACATATTTGTCGGCGTATCATAAATCGGATAAAGCATTTCCAGCGAAGAATCCTTCAGCGAGAAATCTTTATCGACATTCAGTTTAACGCGCGCAGTACCATATTTCCCGAGCCACTCCTGGATTTCCTGGGTAGCTTTAGTGGTGGCCATCCCGGTAATAAAATTACGTGTCGCATCGCTATCTGGCTGACTACTCAAAAATGTCCCGGCATTTGCGGCAAACGACGCGACATTTTTCTCCACATTATTATCAGCAGTTACCGTAGTATTTTCCATGCTCAACCGTGGCTGAACCGCATTCTGCGCACGTGCCGCCATTACTGGCGTAAAGGTGACTGCAAGTGGAAAAAGAACCTGAACAGAGATATTTGCCCACGCCACGCAGCGGGCCAGAACTGAATAACGAAATCGTGGTTGTTTATGACCTGTTTTATAACGTGACATTGAGATAATTTCCTGATGAACGAATTAACGAACATAGGCAGACACAAATAATGGCGTCTGCTTGTCAGAAAAACCGGGGATTTCCCGGTTTCCTTTTCCGCAGAAAAGGAAATACCTTTATGTAAGAAAGTACACCGCCACCTAATATATCCAGTGTCTGTAGCCACTCATCAGGTGGTTGGGCGCGGGATTATATTTTTATTTATGGATGAAAATTTAGCTTTTTGTGCAAGTCATTAAATAGATACCTAAGTTATATTTCTTACTCTGCGGACAGTGAATAATTCATTATTCAGAGTGAATAATAATGACCTATCTTTAATTTACCACGATTGGCAATACGTCGAAGTAGGTATATACGCCAGGATAAACCAATATATTTTTATGGATATTCATTTTTCTTCATCGGACTGTAAATTCCGGGGATATCGAACTTGCACTACTCATCTCAACACTCAAACAGATTTATGAATTTCGTTCATAAACCCTGACAAATCCTGCCGTCTAATCGAGCTCTTCCCTTTACGTTATGCTTCTCATGAACGATAACGGAAGGATAACACCATGCAAAAAGTAAAACTGAACAACGGTATTGAAATGCCCCTGCTGGGCTTTGGTGTATTTCAGATGACCGATGCCGCCGAATGCGAAAGAGCGGTCATTGACGCTATTAACACCGGTTATCGACTGATTGACACCGCCGCCTCCTATCAAAATGAAACCCAGGTCGGGAACGCACTGAAACAAAGCGGCATTGCGCGTAACGAGCTCTTTGTCACCACGAAACTCTGGTTGCAGGATACCAGTTACGAAGGGGCCAAAGCCCAGTTCGAACGCTCTCTGAATCGACTGCAACTTGATTACGTTGACCTGTATTTGATTCATCAGCCTTACGGTGATGTCCACGGTGCCTGGCGCGCCATGGAAGAACTGCAACAGGCAGGCAAGATCCGCGCTATTGGCGTCAGTAACTTCCATCCTGACCGACTGGCTGACCTTATCGCCTTTAATAACGTCGTTCCGGCGGTAAACCAGATTGAAGTTAACCCCTTCAACCAGCAATTACAGGCCGTTCCGTGGATGCAAAGTCGTGGCATTCAGCCAGAAGCCTGGGCACCGTTTGCGGAAGGGAAAAATGGTCTGTTCCAGCATCCTGTTCTCACGGCAATTGGCGAGAAGTATGGCAAAAGCGTGGGCCAGGTTGTTCTGCGCTGGATCTACCAACGAGGCATTGTTTCACTGGCAAAATCAGTGCGAAAAGAACGCATGGAAGAGAACATCAACATTCTCGATTTTGAACTCAGCCCTGAGGATATGCTGCAAATTACCGCCCTGGATACCGCAACCAGCGCGTTCTTCTCTCACCGCGATCCCGCAATGGTGGAATGGCTGACTGGCCGCAAACTTGATGTTTAAGCCGCGATAAAAGAGGTATTCATTCAATGCAAAAACGTTATCTGGGTAAATCCGGACTCGAAGTCTCCGCCCTTGGGCTCGGTTGCATGGGCTTAAGCCACGGCTACGGCCCGGCGACCGATACCCGCCAGGCTATCGAACTTATTCGTGCTGCGGTTGAACGTGGCGTCACCTTCTTCGATACCGCCGAAGTGTATGGTCCGTATCTGAATGAAGAAGTGGTCGGCGAAGCCTTAAAACCGTTTCGTGACCGTGTGGTGATTGCCACTAAATTCGGTTTTACCTTCGGCGATGATAATAAGCAGCAGATTTTAAACAGCCGCCCGGAACATATCCGTGAAGCCGTTGAAGGCTCATTACGCCGCCTTAAGACTGATGTCATTGACCTTCTGTATCAACACCGTGTTGATCCGGATGTTCCTATTGAAGATGTTGCAGGAACGGTGAAAGACCTAATTGCAGAAGGTAAGGTCAAACATTTCGGCCTATCTGAAGCGGGAGCACAAACCATTCGTCGTGCACATGCGGTACAACCTGTCACCGCCCTGCAAAGCGAATATTCCATGTGGTGGCGTGAGCCTGAACAGGAAATTCTGCCGTTGCTGGAGGAACTGGGGATTGGTTTTGTCCCCTTCAGCCCACTAGGTAAAGGTTTCCTGACGGGGTCGATTAAGCCAGGAACCACTTTCGGCAAGGATGATTACCGTAGCACCGTACCGCGTTTCGCGGCACAAGCTATTGAAGCCAATGAAAAACTGGTCACCTTGTTAGGTGAACTGGCCGCGGAGAAAGGGGTAACATCTGCACAAATCGCACTGGCATGGCTGTTAGCACAAAAGCCATGGATTGTACCCATCCCTGGCACCACTAAACTGCACCGGCTGGAAGAAAACCTGGGTGCTGTCGACATTGTTCTTTCGCGCAATGATACGCAGCAGATAACCGAGGCACTGGAAACAATTAAAATCGTCGGTGAACGTTACTCGCCTGAGCACCAGGCACGCGTAGGCCGTTAATGCCCAAACGGGTCCACAACAAAATGTGGACCCGTTACTCTGAATAGCGAAGTGCATCGATCAACAGCGCAAAAGCTGGCGGATGCTGCTTGCGGCTGGGGTAGTAAAGGTAATATCCGGGAAAAGTTGGACACCCCTCCTGCAACATATGAATAAGCTTGCCTGACTTTACATACTTCTGAACCATGTCTTCAGGGAAAGCGATCCCAAACCCTGATAACGCGGCATCAATTCTTACTGGCAATGGGCTACACGTCAGTTGCCCCTCAACCTTGACGCGAAGTGGTTTCCCTTCTCGCTCGAACTCCCAGTGGTAAAGCCCACCGGCGGTTGGCAAACGCATATTGATGCAGCGATGATTTTGTAGCTCGTGAGGCGTTTCAGGTAAGGCGTTAGCGGCAAAATACTCCGGTGCCCCCACCACGGCCATCCGCATCTCTGGTCCAATCCGCACTGCAATCATATCCTTATCCACACTTTTCAATGCGCACTCATGAAGGGCGTTCATAGATACAATTATTTTAGCCACATTACTGACAATTATGATAATTGATAATCTGTATGTATCGAAAATAAAGATTAATTATCATGAGGTTTACCATGAAAATACTCGTTGCAGGAGCAACAGGATGCATCGGTATTCATGTAGTAAATACCGCTATTGCAATGGGTCATCAGCCCGTGGATCTGGTCAGTACCCTGAGCAACGACGCCGCTAAAAATAAAACATTCGAACTGGTCGCAGAACGAGGAGAAGCGCAGCAGGATCTGCCCCCTCTGTTTGCAAACCTGCAGAGTGATAATCCTCAAAAAAACGATGGGGTTTTCGATATAGACAATATGCCTCTGCATGAAGAACCTGAATGTATTATTAATGACCTGAATCTGCACACCAAGGTTAACTAATTTTAAAATATGACAATTTTATCATATAGCGGTCAGTATTATGACAGCTTTAATCTGTACAATTATCAGGAAAGAGACGTTCTCTCCTATATTAATTCATTTTCAAACATATAACTTAGATTAGGTATTAGTTATGAAAACACTACTTGTTACTACATTAGTCATGGGCTTTATTTCGGTGAATGTTGCATTTGCAGCGCAAGAAATTAATCATACAGATGGCAAAGAAAAGATTGGTGTAATCTCAGCCAGCAATGCCTTGACGCTTGATGAGTTATCGAATGCGCTTTCTCGTAAGGCTGATGAGCAAGGAGCAACGTCGTTCAAAATCCTGTCTACCACGGGGAATAACAAACTGCACGGAGTTGCTGAAATCTATAAGTAAATAGTAAATGATGTGCCATGGACTGTTTATCATGAGCATCGGTTCCATGGCTTGTCCTTACGACGAAAATGCAGTCTCAGCAGATTGTAAACACGGTACATTTCTAAGTGTGAATAGCACAATTATGCGGGGATCATACAAGGAGAGCAGCGTAATCCTCAGGGCCAATCTCAGCGTAAACTATGGATCACTTGTGTGCGATTAGTAATAATTGATGTAATACATCTTTCCAAATTTGTGATACAGTTCAAAAAATTGGTTGACCAAACTCGTTATCTATATAAGAGGCGCTTATGAGGTGCGCTCTTTTTTAAAGCGAGGAAATACCAATGAAAGAGAATAAGATACAAGAAATCAGTAATAAGCTGATTAATATTGTTGTTTTGGTTGCAGTTGTAGAATATGCTTATTTATTCCTCCATTACTATTAATTACATCTAAAAACAATTCCCTTAGGTGATATTTAAAATATGTATCCTCCACCTACTTTGTAAGAGTTATGCCAGGGGGGAAGGATATTCGTACGGTTTCGAAGGGAAGTTTAAAGAAACCGTATTTGTGCCGCACTAAAAGAGATTGCGCATTGAGTCAGCATTTTAGTTACCCAATGCGCATGTTGGTTTACCAAATTGTTACTTTGGCTGCGTGATAAATAATCAGCCGGTAAAGCAAGGCTCACCCACATTCTCAATGCGTTCATACCGATCAGCGGGTAGTGACATAAATCAGCAGTTCGGCTACTGAATAGTGCCGTCACCAACGATAGCCAACAACATATCTCACTTCCGGCACGTTCAGTTAGCTGCGGGAATCCCACATATCCAGACTGTCAGATTGTGAAGCGAAAAGGACGGCTATATGTCATTTGCAAATCTAATCCCCGCTTTAAGGCTGTTCAGAGGCGCAAGAAAAAGCGTTAACTCTGAGTTTGAAGGTTCAACGACACCAGGCTGGCTGCATAATCATGCCTGATTAACGCTGGTGTATTCAGTACGCCAGCATTAACTTTCCTGCAAACGTATCTTCTTACTCATTAATGGCTTGCTACCTGCTGATGCTGTGTATGAGCCGCATCAACCGCTTTTTGATACCATTTTTTAGCCAGTTGTGGATTTTTCTCTACGCCCAATCCCAAAGAATAAATATCACCTAAAGCCACAAAACTGGGAGCAGTGATATGATCCATTCTGCTGATATGTTTAAGATAAAGGTTTATCGCTTTTTGATAATCGCGTTTTACGCCATTACCTTGTTCATAAAGTTTAGCCAGACGATACTGCGCTGTAATATCATTATTTTTATCGCCTTTCTTATAATATTTCGCCGCTTTATTATAATCCTGAGGAACGCCTAATCCTCTTTCATAAATAATCCCAAGATAACGTGCAGCTTTCATTTCTCCCGCCAGGTCAGCTTGCTCAAAAAGGCTTAAGGCTTTTGCATAATCAAACGGTACGCCATATCCATTAAGATATAAAATCCCTAAATCCAGTTTCGCGCGGGGGTTTCCGCTGGCTGCTGATTTCGTCAACCATTTAAAAGACTCAGTATAATTCACCGTTTGATTGTAGTTTCCATTCAGGTATGCTTCCCCCAATCTGGCTTGCGCTTCTGCATCTCCCTGAGCAGAGCGCGTTATTATTTCATCAAAATTCATTTTTGGTGGAGTATCTGCATATACAGATGCAGAAAAAAATAGAATTACAAATAATAACGCCTTCATTCTGTCTCTCGGTAAAAATGACTGCCAACACGATACCTGATGACAGTCTGGCCTACACTTTATTGTTTGCGTTGGTTAAATAACCATTCACGAACTGGTTCTATGCTGTAAGCAATACGCCATGTGTTACGATGCCCGCTGGCACCTTCTCGCGAAGAGTATTCATCAAATACACTGTCTTTTATAAAAACGGTATAACGGATATTACTTTGTTCTTCAAACAATGTGTCGGCAGCAAATCGATATTGTTCAGGGTCCCATTGACCATTCCATGCTGCACGAGAAACTTTTCCCCCAAACTGCTCAAGACGTTCAGTAATCGCGTTGAAGCTAGGAAAAGCCCCTGCATCATCTTCTGAGGCCATAAACCACAATTTGTTTTTAGCTATTGGAGCAACCTGTTCCGCATCCCATTTTCCTGCAACCAGGTAACTCGCTGTGAAAAAGTCAGGATATTTGATATTCATAGCGATGGCCAGCATACATCCCCCTGACTGACCAGTAACATAAATACGTTCAGGATCTATTTTATATTCTTTCATCAAAGACTGAACAAGATTTATTGTTGTATCAAGCAATGTAGATGTACGCCAGTCATCATCAGCAATGATTTCATTATACTGAGGAGCTAAAACATAGCAGGGACGTTTCAGTTGTTCTTCCGGTTCTGCCCAAATTACTGCACCTAGCCCCTGAAACAGAGTCGTTGTTATTTGTGCACTGGTAGCTCCTGCATCATGCATAAAAAGAACCAATGGCAATACTTTATTTTGTTCTTCAGGAATAAAGAAATTATATTCTAGTATTTTTCCGCTTTCATTGTCTTTATATTTACCTTGTCTAAAACTATCGACCACCAGATTTGAAACGGCGTTAGTTTCCAGCGTGGTATATTGTGTAATCACAGTTGCAGATGCATCTTTATATCTAATAGTTTGGTTTAGTTTTTCTCCTGCAACCCAGGAGGGTTTACCTTGCCCTTGTTTGGGAACTGCTTTTTGTATTGTTGGGTCCGTTATAGTTTCTTGCCATTCATTTTGTGGTTTGCTGTAGTCCAGTTCAAGAATCGCGTACTTACCTGATTTTGCCTCAACCAAAGCTGTTGACTGACTGATAAACACTTTATTGATATGATAATTTTTTACGCTAAACTCTGTTGACGAAAGTTCTTCCTTATTTATAGGCTTTTCAAATTCTACAGCTATCGCAATAAGTCGAACTCCGTCACCAAAAACTTGTGTAATAGCTGTAGCCTTTATTGCCTTGTTGTTTGTGTTTGCGAATACAATGCGAGGCATTGAAACAACTAAAGCACCCGCAACACTTTTAATTAAAAACTCTCTGCGCGTCGGCATAAATGACCTCTTTACTTTTGATAAAAATTAAATGAATATCAGCATGATACCAGGACTATATTTTTTCAACTTTATCATTCGTACTTGTATTTAACTTATCTTCAGTGCTAACTCTGTACCTCGTTTTATCGGCAATGTTATAGAAATAAAACCATTCTGTGGATCACGAATATAAGATAAAAAATCTGGTTCTGCGTTATCATTTAATATATATCCTCCTACTCGTAACTGCGGCGCAACGATCTCAGTAACCTTACGAGCGAGGCTTGGGCCATCCGCAAGAGGGAAACCATCAATAAGAATAAAATCGACAGGACCACCGAGATCTTTCAGCGTTTCTCTCGCATCACCGACACGAATATCAACAAAAGACGTAAGACCTGCCTCTGCCAGATTTCGAGACGCGACTTCAGCCTTTTCCCGTACCATTTCAGAACCAATCACCAGTCCGCCACCATTATCTTTCATCGCAGCGGCAAAATAGAGCGCTGACATACCTACAGAAGTTGCAAAGTCCACAACGCGAGTGGCTTTCATTGCCCGGCACAGTAAGTAGATAAGTTCCCCCTGTTCTGGGGCTATGGAAAAGCCATAACTGGAAAATTTTTCAGGATCAAGTGCCGGAGCTTCGCGAAACAGTTCCTGCGGGGGATGTTTGCGTTCATTATTCATGCGTTCCAGAACACGTATAACCTGGGGATCACGAATGGGGCAGATACTATTATTTAATCGACTCATAAATAAGGACCTGTATTTTATGAAGTGATGTTACCTGGTTGTTTTCATACACCATGTTATGATCATTGCTTATGTTGTTGGTATAGTGATACCATTTTTGGTACTGGTCAAGTACCAAAAATGAATGCAGGAGTAAATGTTTTGAAGAACAAGAGCGAAGTGAGAACACAGGTGCGACGGGGAAGACCTAAAAGTGCGGGGCTTGATGAGCGTAAGAAAGCGATAGTTATTGGCGCGTATAGTGCCTTCATTGAGCTTGGTTTTGCCCAAACCTCAACCACAGAAATTGCTCGTCGGGCAAAAGTATCAAAAAGAACAATTTATGAGGTATTCAGTAATAAGAAGGAAATTTTTTCTGAAGTAATTAAAGAATATAAAGCCCTGTTCCTCGATCTCCCAAGACCGGAAAACGAGATGCTCCCCATTAATGAAACTCTGTTTCGTATATTCCGATTAGATATAAGTCAAGAAGAAGCTAAAGAGAGAGAAGCACTCTTAAAATTAATGACACGTGAATCAATTCTCTTTCCAGAGCTTTCAGACTATTTATATGCCACTAAAACGCTTCGCTCAAGAGAACTGTTAATCGAATGGCTGGATCTTCAGCAATCTCAAGGGCGTATTGCTGTTAAAAATACGGGTAATTGTGCTGGAATGCTAATGGATATTGTTTTTGGCGCATTGCTTCCTCGTCGATGGGTTTTGGATGTTAACGAAGATCAGACATTAACACCTGAAGGTCGTCAGCAACAACTTGAGGAAATAAAAGAGCGTATCGAAACTGTTATACAAGGGATTGAAGTGGTCAACAAAAACTAGCCACGATTATGCGGGATACTTACACAACATCATAATCCCCAAAATTGAGTCCATTCCGTTTAGGGAGATATACAAAAATGATAGCAAGCGCATGCCTGGTATGACTAAAATACGCCATGAATCTGAATCGTTTTTGCTATTTGCTCCTCCTTTTAACGGCTGCCAGCAGTGTGTTACTGGCGGAGCCGTTTGCTGCGTGGGTTACATGCGTAAACCTGCTCACCCTGGTAATTTATGGTACTGATAAGCTGGCTGCACGTAGAGGCTGGCGCAGAGTGCCAGAAGCAACTCTGCTGGTGTTTGGCTTTGTCGGAGGTTGGGTTGGTGCAATTATTGGTCAACAGGTCTTTCGACATAAAACACAGAAACAGCCATTCAGAACCTACTTCGCAATCAGCGTCGTATTGAACGTGATGATCCTGTCAGTTGTGATATATGAATTGTATCAACCATAAAACCCGGTATCCGCTCCGGGAGTTACAGGCAGTAGCTCCATGCTATTTCACCGGCGCTTTACTCATGCACTTATTTGGATCCTTACGACCAGGAAACACTAGAGGATAATTTCCTGTCATTATCTGAAGCGTTTTGAGTATTGTAATTGCCTGAATTGAAAGCGGAACAATATGTGGCCGCCTCATTTTCATCCGTTGCGCAGGGATCTCCCATATCGCTTTATCGAGGTTGAATTCGCTCCAGAGCGCCGCTCTCCACTCTCCGGTTCGAACACCTGTAATAATCAACAATCTCGCCACCAAAACAACCAGCGGACTACCTGTGTAACCAGATAACGCATTAAAGAAAATACGGTTGATAATGGAAGATAAGGAACGGGCAGTGAGCTGTAGTATGTGCGGGGTCAATTGACTTAGATAGACTTGGGAAGAGTTTGAAATGGTGCCGATAATAGGAGTCGAACCTACGACCTTCGCATTACGAATTATAAGAATCCGCTTCTAATTCAAAGCATTACACCATCAACACTGCGCTCACACGTCCCACCACATCAAAACATGTAAAGCCTTGCAAGCCATTGTGAGGCCTTATGTGTCTCAGTTTTGTCTCATCAGCCACAGCAAGTATCGATCAATTGAGACTTGGATGATAGACTTCGTGTTTTTTGGAGCCCATTGGTTAAATAAATGTTAAAGTTGTTTGTAAGGTACACATCTATAGGTGTGCTGAACACACTTATACACTGGGTGGTTTTTGGTGTATGTATCTATGCCGCGCATACCAGTCAGGCCCTGGCAAACTTCACAGGTTTCGTAGTGGCTGTGAGCTTTAGCTTCTTCGCGAATGCAAGATTCACATTCAAAGCATCGACTACAGCGATGCGCTACATGTTATACGTGGGATTCATGGGAATATTAAGTGCGATTGTTGGTTGGGCTGCTGATAAATGCTCACTTCCTCCAATAGTCACTCTTATCACCTTCTCCGCCATCAGCCTGGTGTGCGGTTTCGTCTATTCAAAGTTCATTGTCTTTAGGGATGCGAAATGAAAATATCTCTTGTCGTTCCTGTCTTCAATGAAGAAGAAGCGATACCTGTTTTCTATAAGACGGTACGTGAATTCCAAGAGTTGAAGCCATATGAAGTAGAAATTATATTCATAAATGACGGAAGTAAAGATGCCACAGAGTCAATTATTAACGCGCTGGCTGTTTCAGACCCGCTAGTTGTTCCGCTGTCATTTACACGCAACTTTGGTAAAGAACCAGCCTTATTTGCAGGGTTAGACCATGCAAGCGGCGATGCTGTAATTCCTATTGATGTCGACCTGCAAGACCCTATTGAGGTTATCCCTCATCTTATTGAAAAGTGGCAGGCAGGTGCTGACATGGTGCTTGCTAAACGTTCAGACCGCTCAACTGATGGACGACTGAAACGTAAGACAGCGGAGTGGTTCTATAAATTACACAACAAAATAAGCACCCCAAAGATCGAGGAAAATGTCGGAGATTTTCGACTCATGTCTCGTGAGGTTGTGGAGAACATTAAACTGTTGCCTGAGCGCAATCTTTTCATGAAAGGCATACTAAGCTGGGTGGGTGGTCAGACGGATGTCGTTGAATATGTACGAGCAGAGCGCGTTGCTGGCATCTCAAAATTTAATGGCTGGAAATTATGGAATCTGGCACTTGAAGGTATCACAAGTTTTTCAACCTTTCCTCTTCGCGTATGGACTTATATAGGCTTGTTTGTTGCAAGCATTTCATTTTTATATGGTGCATGGATGATTATAGACACTCTTATCTTTGGTAACCCAGTACGCGGGTATCCCTCCCTGCTTGTATCAATACTTTTCTTGGGTGGAGTGCAGCTGATCGGGATTGGTGTTCTCGGTGAATATATAGGCAGAATCTATATTGAAAGCAAACATCGTCCCAAATACATCATCAAAAATGAGAAACAAAAATGAAAAGCCTTAAAACATCATATGTAAAAAAACTATTTTTCTTAATTGCTGTATTTTTCATTGCGGTTATTTTGATGTATTTGCGCCGTCCTGATATAATCAGAACACCGCAGTTTTGGGCAGAAGATGGTCATGTATGGTATGCTATGGCATACAATAATGGCATATTCACATCAATGATATTCCCTCAAAATGGATATTATCAAACCATATCAAAACTTATTGCCTCCATATCATTAAATTTTAATTTAATGTATGCCCCTTTAATTTTTAACATCTCCGCAATTATTGTTAGGGCATTGCTTGTATCTTTCATACTCTCTGGAAGATTTAGTTACGTAAACATAACACCAAGAATATTTACTGCTTTATTTATTATAATAATGCCGGAAGTATCAGAAGTGCACGCCAATGTTACTAATGATCATTGGTATTTATCACTATATTTACTTCTTGTTATGTTAGCTCCAAAGCCTACAAATAATTATCAAAAAGCACACGATTATATAGCGATAATCATATGTGGACTAAGTGGTCCATTTATAGTATTCATGGCTCCAATGGTAGGGATAAATATACTTATACAAAAACGCTTATCTACAAAAAAAATAACCACTCACGAATACGTTTTCATTGCCATTTGTTTGATTCAATTTATTTCTATTATTATGACATCCTCTGAGACCAGAGTTGATATGGTTCTTGGAGCTAATTTCGCAACACTTTGCAAAATATTAACAACAAAGGTTTTTCTGGGTTTATGGGCTAATGGTGACTTTTTATCACCTTTATGGAATCATGATTCAATTTGCATTGCAATTACAATGATTTGTCTTTCCATCACTATTTTTACATTTATTGTTTCCAATTACCCCATGCGCTCGGCAATAGTTTTCGCAATACTAACATTAACGTTTTCACTAGCAAAACCAATGCTTTCATCTACAAGTGAGCAATGGCCATTATTAATTCATGGCGGAGGAAGATATTCTGTCATACCAACAATTATATGGTACTCTGTATTGGTTTACTTCTTAAACTATATTTCCCACTTGCACTTTAAATTCCTACCATGGATGTTATATACAACATCGTTAATCTCATGTTTATATTTTTTCAATCTTACCCCACTCCCAGATTACGGGTGGAAAGAGCAAGTTAAAAAATTTGAAAGCTTAGCACCAGGAGAATCGTATTCTTTCAAGTTCAACCCTGCAGGATGGACGATGACATTAATAAAAAAACAGCCTTAATGTTGAATGGTAGTTACTTAATGTTATTGATCTAAGTTTTGCATCAATAACCCCCCCCGAAACTTAGGGGGGGCATCTGCAGTTATAATTAACGGCCTCTTTCTTCATCCGATAACGCCCCCTTATTTATTTCCCTCTGGTTTTTTCGGCCACTCTGTATTTTTTATATCAACACGCATCAATAGCACCCGATATTTTTTCCATGCCAGTAATAGTTTCGTTTCATCATCTGTTGCCATACCTAAATCAACCGCATCCTGAAGCGGAGCTATTACATTCGTTGCCTCTGCTATCAGTGCAGATTTCTTTTCATCATTTATTAAGGCTAATTGTTCTAGTGTTGGAGAAGGACGGTCAACAATGACAGGGTGACCGTCCTCACCACAGGTAATCATTTTTGTGACACTCTGTGAGTTAATCAGTGTTTTCCACTCTGATTCCGAGATTTCCACTGCATCATCAGGAATATTGGTGCCGTGAAATTCAGTCGAATAAAATCCGTTTGTCGATGCAGAATAAAAATATGACATTTCGTTAATATCCCATTGCAATGTAATACGCATCAGCAGATGAACCATATCCTGAACCGGGCGACACCGTAATATTAAATCCAGTGTTCTGGACACTTGTCGCCGATACAGTCGGCTGCCCTGCCGCGCCAGTAACGTTCAATGTAACTACGACAGCAATGACTCTTGAGAACGTCATCGGGAACCTCATCCCGTATGTTGAAGATACATTCGGGGCACCATTCAACTGGCCACACTGTAAAATTAATCCAGACGGAAATTTTTGCGCAGCAGCCGTTACGGTATTAATTGACGCGAATAAACTCATATCAGGTATCTGATTTGCTCCTGTCCCTACATCCCGTTTTGCCGCTTCTCGTAAACCAAGGTATGCGAGAATGTCAGCAATAGTATTTTTGCCGATAATATCACGGCCTACCTTAGTGAGGTCGGTCTGCGCAGCCTTATCTGTGCCAGTGAAATACGGTAGCTTATTTGCCCCAGTCGCCAGTCCTGCCAGAGCCGTCAACGTGGCATCAAGCGCCTGATAATCCTTACCGAACGCAGAAGACATTTTGGTAATGAACCCATTCAGGTCGCCATCATCCAATACATCCAGTCCGCTTTTGTTTGCTGTGTACTGTGCAAGTGCTGCTGCTATAAAGCTGGCCTGCCGAATAACCTTATTGACTTGCGCACTGGATGCTTTCCCTGCTGTAAATCCGGATAAAAGCGCGGGCAACGCTTCCCATTCCTCCTGCGATATAACATTGGCATTTCGATCCGTTGCAAACGCTTTAAAGTCATTTTTCGCCATCAGAGTAATACTCCCCATGCTCCTACATCAAAACCACTGATGAATTCGTTATCCATATCAAAACCAAAAAATTTTGAGCCTTCCGATGGGGTTTCCACCGAAGGCGTTTCAATGCCACCCGCCCACACCCCGGCGGCTTTTACTGTGAGATACCCCTGTTTAATTGCCGCAATTAACTCACGCGATACATCTGAAATATCAGTATCAGGAAAGACCCAGACCGATATCGTCATGTCCTGGTTATCGACTATCTGCATTCGCAGTCCGGATCCTGCTGTTGCCTCGTCAAGAATTGCCGGAAGCGAATCATTCCGTCCGTCCCAGTTATTAATCGCAATCTTCGCTTTAAGAATGACACGATAAGTTTCATCGCTGAGATACATGTATCCGGAATCAGGATCGTATGGTCCCTGCCATACCCCCTGATCATATCCAAGCCCGTCGGTATCCCAGCTGAAATAGACACCTGAGATAGGCTGGCTGACAACACGGCTACGTCCGATCCACAATCCCAGAATATCAAGTTGCACACCAACCGCAGAGTCAATATCAAATGCAGTAATCAGCCCTCTGGTGGCGGCCGCAACATCAATAAGTGGCCGGGTCATCAGATCAACATGCGCAAGAAATTTAGGTTTGGTGGCGTGGTAGTTTGTGATTAGTTCGGTGTATTTGCTCATGACTCCACCGTTATAACGATATTTTCCGGGGTACAGGACGCAGATTCGTTATATCTGATATCAATGTTTGATGACGACAAAGCCCCCGGGGATTTACCAATCGTCAGTTCCTGAATATCGTAATAGCGTGCATTCCCGCCACTCACCACGCCAAGATTCGCCGGTGAGTAAATGCGACTTAAAAGGACCGAATCACCGATCGTCAGACTATTGATATAGTCGGAAATAGCCTGCTGGATCTGCTGACCTATCTGTGATGTATAACCCGTAAAAACTTTTAATTTAATCCGGGCATAAACAGGCACATCACTGGAACGCGAGAATTTGATTATATGGGGATTGCCGTATTTATCCGGAACCGTAACGGATGTTGTACCGTGAGTGGCTGTCCCCTGGCCTTTATTCCCTCTGATAGCCTGAGCAATATCCGTCACATCACCGCCATCCACAATTACAGCAACAGAGTGTGGCGGTAACCCGTTACCGTCCTCCGAACCAGTATCGTTTTCATAGAGTTTGTGGCGGGTTACACCGGTAACATTAGAAACGGCACCATCCAGTGCTTCAAATGGGGTTATTGATGGCAACGCAACACTTTGCGACTGGCGGATACGTAACTCCGCATCAGTTTCTGCTGGAGTGCCTACAGTAGCTGCAGCAGGATTGGTTACCGAAACCCAGCCACGGGTTGGCGTATTAATTTCAGTGATAGTTCCAGCCAGCGCCGCCACTGCACCACTGACGGAACATGTTGCGGTCACCATCACTGTACCATCCACGCCGACCACCACTGAAGCAGGCAAACGCCATATCACATTATTACTGTCTTTCACGCTGCCATTAATGATGGTTGCCCCGGCAGTTCCTGTAAGAAGCAAATCAACCGTAGAGTTCGTCGCGCCTTTACGTGAAATACCATTTATTTTCACGTTACTGGTCAGTGCAGCCCCATAGCCGGTTGCCGGTGAAAAACAGTTGTAGACAGTTATCGCCGTATTATTGGCATCATGAATCGCCAGCGCCATCAGAGCCACCATCTGGCCGTCTTTGCTGTCCGGTTCGAGGTAGGCATCACTGCCATAAATCTGCTGAAAATAGCTAATCAGGGTGCTGAGTATCGTCTGATAATCAGGCGCACTGATCCCCTCCGCGGTTACCTTTGCAGATAAACCGAGAGAATCAAGGTTCAGAGCCATTACGCCTCCGATGTAACAGTCGTTATTCCATAAAGAGTGTCGATTTCAGCGGAAAACATGACACGTCGGGTCGTGGTATCCACCGTCGTATTGAAAGAGAGGATTGATTTAACGCCCCGCGTTTCGAGGATGCGCTTACGGATCGCTAGGTTGTAGGTTTCCGGCTTCTGCTTACCGAGTACGGACTGGATCCACGGAGTCCCCTCGGTGGTGTCGAGAAACCATTGCCCATACCACAATTCGAATCGCGTTTTTACCGCCTGCGCCACGGCCTCCGGTGAGTTAATCAGCCAGGTGTCATCACCGCTGCCAAAGGTGTAATCGCCATCGGCGTCTTCACGTCTGTATCGCATCAGTTTACTCCGTCGGTATTGCTTCCACCGCGCTGAACACCACCATGAGTGTGCGTATCATCGATTGGCTTGCCATTAGCCTTCACGCTCCCCAAAAACTCAACAGCACCAGTGATTTTTGAAGCCACACCAGAAACCACAGACCCCACCATGCCCCCCATCCAGGTTAACAGGCCATGAATGGTTACTTTCTCAGAAAAATCAGCCAGAGGGGCAACCACATCAAGGCCCCCCGGAGCGACAATTTTAATTTTCCTGGTATCAGGATTAAGCTCAAAATAGGTGCTGCCGTCATCACTACGCAACTGTGTGGCACTGGTATTAATACCGCTAATCTTCCTTGCCTGCGACTGGGGACCGACAATACAAAACGCATCCGATAAATCATGCATTCTGTCATCGACCGACTCCTGTATCCCGCCACTCTGCCACCAGAAATCAATACAACGATCGGCAAAAATCACCAAACATTCATCACCGGCTTTAACTGGGAACGTTAGCGTACATCCTCCGCCGCGCGGGAATACCACTGGCACATCCACCAGCAATGGGTAATTTTTGGTAATGCGGTTGCCGTCGTTATCAATTTCAACGTAGCGGATAGCAGGCTGTACAACCGCCGTCACCGCATCAGGAGCGAATGACTGAACAATGCCAGGCAAGGCGACACGGATCTGGTTCTTTGTTGTTTCCCGTTCAGATTTAAATGTTTCGGCAAGGTCGCCGCTGCGGGTCTGGTCAGATACTGCCATTTAGTAGGCTCCAGAAAGCAAAAAACCCGCCAAGCGGCGGGTTTGAATTTTGAGAAATTTCAGCTTATGCAGTTAACGAGTCATCACCAATCTTCAGTAATTGATTAACGATTGCATCGACCTCTTCCGCATCCAGAATTACACTTCTCGCGGTAATCCGGTTGATTTTCCGCTCAAGCTTGTAATCAGAATTAACACGTTGGGCATGCGTCATTTTCAGTTTAACGCCGATTTTCTTTACTGCGTTAACATCAACATCGTTAAGTGCAGCTGCCTCACCACTACAAAAGGCCGTATAGACTCGCATGTGAACTCCACCTTTTAGTTTTTCACCATCTTGTGTAGCGGTCGGTACCAGATTGTTGGTGATCCGTAAGGCGGAATGGTACATACCATAGTATGCTCGGCTAATAGCATTTCTCGTCCACATCTCACCGTTTAGAGCCAGGGAATGCTTAGCTAATTCAAGAAAACAGGTATGCTCAACCGACATTAGAGTTCCCCGGCTTCAAAGCATCCGACGCATTCTGAATCCGCAAGCCCCGCAATAATAATCTCATCAGCCAAGGCATTATTCATCTGCGAAAGAAGCACTGGATCGTCTGTTTTGACTTCAACGAACAGCGTATCAAGTTCTGACATTACATAAAAAGCATGAGCGCCAGCAAGACGAGCGCGGTACTTTTCTGCAACGTTCATCATGAGCCGCCCAATAGTTTTTAGCTCCTGAGCATGATCTTTTTGGGTATGCAGATAATTGAGCGTGTCATACCATTTGCCCATATATTCAGGGCGCGGTACTTCCATTGCAGTTAGCATCGGCATCACCTTTTCAAGCAAATCGATATCAACCCAGTATGCAGAAATTGTAGCAACCTCAGCCAATATCGTTGGATTAAGTGAATCAGATGCTTTCTGAATCATCACATACTGGCGAGCGTGCAAACCTAAGTTACGCAGCGCAATCGTATAGTTACAAAAAGAAACTGGATCGTTAGGCGCTATTCTCAACCCCCGCTCACAGAGTGAACATCCTTCATCTATTTCACCAAGAACAAGCTTAGCTAAGCCTTCAATTGATAGCCCCTGATAACGTTCAGGTAGTTTCTTCGCTTCACGAATGATTCGATGGATTTCAAACTCACTCAGAAGGTTTTCACCCTTAGTTAATGAAGGAGTCAGAAGATCTAACAGTTCTCCTGATTTTGGCTGCGCTAAACTCATGTTTTAGTTATTCCTGGCTTTAATGAAGTAGCATATCGATGGCAATCCACCATCAAAAAGTCAGTGCAGTGTAATCGCTCGTCTCAAAAAACAACAGTTTTTAGAGCACATTTTGTTGTTTTTCAGGCGTTACGAATTTCAGGTTACCTTCACCCAGCCACTTTTTTACAAGGGAATGATCCGATGATTTTAGGCGCATCCATGCTGTTCTGCAGAAGCTGGACATTAAGGAATCGCGTTTCGGTACCAGGGCGACGAATGTATTCAAAGCCGTAGTTGTTACCGTCTTTGGCAGGCATAAGCCCCATGTCTACTTTCAAACCATTGGTACCCAGTTCGGTGATTTTTTGAGAGGTAACTCTTTCACCGTTGATTGTCGATAACTCGCCCTGGTTTGCAACCATAGTGTAGCCACCGCATTTAACCGTGAAGCCATCCGCCCACGCGCTGCACGCAGAAAAGACAGCTAACAGAAAAATAATCCCCCTCATTGCTCATCCCCTTTGCAAAGCCGATTGCGTATACAGATCCGCCGCGCCACGCGCTTCGCACATCATATCCATGTACCACGCCTGGCCCCTTGTGTCGCCAGTGTACATAATCCCGCGCACAATATAAACGCCATCCGTTGCGATGCTGGCAGGCTGTGATGTGGTGCCGCTGAGCGTAATATTTCCGTCCGTGTTCTGGTCGGTGATCTGCCCACCAGCCATAGCGATATCGTTGTTCGACAACGCGGTGCGATATACAGAAGCCTGATCCAGTTGAATGAGCCCATTAACCCGGATGTTCGGATTAATGAGCGCACGGACGTTTACGCCGTTACCGATGGTCTGCTGCGGCATGCCAATAAGCCCGGTAGCACTGTTGAGCACAATCGCTTCGTGAACATATTCATTAGTCGCCACCATCTGGCGCTGACCGTCCACGAATTGCCATGTTGCGCCACATTGCCCGGCTACGTTATCCATTAGATGCCGCGTCATGCCAAAGAGCACCCGCCCCCGGGGGAATACAGTAGCAGGCATTTCAGGCGTCAGGCCTTCGGTCGCACCTTTGGCTTCGAAGTCTTTCATCAGCGCACGGTTCACATCAGCGACCGTGTAACCGGCAGCCAGCGTCTGTGAGGTTATACTGGTGGCAAAAGCCAGATCAGTATCTGCTGCCTGAATCAGGACGTAGGAATCAACCGGACTGTCTTTTCCTGTAACCGAGTAGCGAATTTCACCGCTGAAAATCAGTCCGTAGTTGCGGCCATCTCTCTGGCCCACGTCCGCCGCATCAACCTCCCGCACGATCCCGACGTCGCTTGCCGACACCTCCGGCGCGATACCGTCGTAACCCGCAATCAGACGCACTTTCGAAAACTCCTGCCCGGTGATTCGGTTCACAGTATCTGCCGAGAGGTTATAAATTTTGATAGTCCCTACCCGGGACGCGCTGCTGATGTTGAACCAGTCGATCGTAAAGGTGACTTTAAAATCACTTAGCTCAATTCCCTGACCGTTCTCGTCCACAAGCTGCAGTTCGAAATGTCTCATCCAGTTCTGTGACATGCTTACTCCGTTGATACCAGTAAATGGCTGCGACCGCCCAGGTCAGTTTTTGTGGGGTAATCCTGTGTGTTGTCATCACAGACCACCACCAGCTTAAAACCAAGCCCCATACAGGCGTACTGCGCCAGCAGGTCAGCACCAGTGACGAGAGGAATACCGGAGATTACCGGCACCCCTCTGTCGTTCTGCAGGTCCATAATCCAGTACAGATCGCGCCATATGATGCTAATCCGCCAGGTAACACCACCCAGGACGATGCTGAACTGCTGGTTGTCCGCTGTCAGCGGAATTTCCTGAATTGTCATTAGCCGCCCCCCAGTAATGACGCCACGTTACCCGTGATGCTTTTCAGCAGTGAAGTATCTGGAGGCTTTGTGGTTTTGTTGCCGCTATTCTGTACCGCCGACGTGCTGGCCCCTTCCTTCATGTTGGTTTTATCCGCGACGGTAATCTGCTGTGTCCGGGAGATAATGACCTCCCTCAGGGTGAGGACGGCGGACAGGACGTTTTCGGTTGTCTTGTCCGTCGTCACTTCCAGCGCCCGGATCAACATGTTGCTGTACAGCCGTTTACCGGTTACCACATCGAAGGGGATACGGCTTTCCTGCAGATCCAGTAGCTCCTGATACGTCTGCTGAGGACTCAGGCCGAGCAGGCTGGTAGCCGTCAGGTTACTGGCAAAATCCAGCAATGCGCCGCCACCGGCGAAACCAACCTCCATCACCACTTCTGACGGTTTTTTATAGGCATGATCAGCGACAGCGGCCCCGACCTCTACCGGATGCTCTGTTATTTCAAGCATATCTGTATGCTTCTCTGAAATAACAACACTGGGAACAATCATTCCTATTTTTCTGCTCTGCTGATGAAAAAGTGTAGAGAGAATATCCACTAACCCACCCTCACCTGATTACTTCGCATGACCTGAGCATTTGCAGACTGTTGCCGACGTGCAACCTCATTACCGACAGCGTGCGGATCTCCGCCACCGTAAATGTGGTAGGTATTTTGCTGGTTAACCTCTGTCACTTTGCCACTAATTCCCGCCACGGCAGCCTTATTAATCAGCTCTCGAGAATAGATATTTCTTCCATTCTCATGCTGGATAATGCTGCTCATCAATGCTGACATGGTTTGCGGATCGCTCATATTCAGGGCAGCCCGGGGATCCACTCCCAGTCGTTGCGATACAGCCCTGATATACGCAGTTGTGTTGTTATTATCAGACGCAGGTGCCCAGGTAGAGATAATTTTCTCCACACTGTTTATTCCCCGTCCGGCGTACAGCATTAACTGACGAGCAAGAGCCCGTAATCCATCAAAGGCCGTTTCAAATCTGGCAAATCGCCCGCCCGGGCGTTCAAGAGAAGCCCCTGCCTGACCAGCAAAATTAAGGTTTCCCGGATTGTTATTCCGTTCTCCTCGTTTCGTAGCCTGTGCATGTTGTTCCGGCTCATCATCACCAAACCAGCCGCGTACCGTCCGGCCCACTCTGCGGGGATCAAATCCCCAGTGCTCTTTAATCCAGTCGGCAGTACTGTTAGCGCTGTCTGTAACCATCGGCATCGCTGACGGATTTTCGCTGCCCTGATTAAGTATCTGTTTGCCGATGCTGACGGCATCAGCCCAGCGGCCATCTTTGATAGCGTTGAGCAGGTCGGCGATCATGTTCAGCATTTTGCTGAATTCGCCCATCTGGTCGATGAAGTTGCTGAAATCCCACTTCAGGGACCATGATTTGGGGTCAATATTGAGCAGTTTCGCCAGCGCTTTCACCAGGTCGTTAACGGTCGTTTTAAGGTCACGAACCATCTTCAGCGCGGCATCAACCTCCGGTTTCCACTTGCCCCAGTCAATCAGGCTGTCGCCGCCTTCCTTCCAGGTCTGATAGTCCTCCCACAGAAGGGCAATCCCCGCCGCCAGCGCAGTAATGAGGCCAATCGGCGACATCCAGAACGTACTGTTCAGAATGCGCAGCGCAATCGTCAGTGCGCCAAACAGCGAGATCAACTCCCGCGTTTGCTTATCCAGCGATTGCCACCAGGTGATAAGGCCTGATGTCCCCTCAATCAGTCTGAAGAACAGCCGCCCGATAATATCCCCGAGCGCCAGAATGCCTTTTATGGCTTTCGTCAGGGTCTGCTCGATACGCGGGAAGTTGTCCAGAATATGGCGGCGCAGGGTGTCCAGCGAACCCGCAAGTCCCCCCGCAAGATTAGAGCCGATTTTGTCACGGGCCATTCCTGCCATCGCGCTAAACTCACGCAGGGAGGTCATAAATTTGTTGGAGCTTCTGGCCGCCTCGTCAGCATTGAAGCCGATAGCTTTCGCCATTGCGCTGTACTGCCCGGAGAAGCCACCCACACCCCGGCGCATCGCCATAAGGGTATTTTCGTCAATGCCCAGCATCTGCGCATACTGGTTAGCCCGGTAATACGGCATGCTGCTGAGTTTCTGTCCAACGCCCGTAAAGATAGCAGCCATGTCACGCATGTTACCGCTGGCATCACGGGTCTGTACGCCCAGGCGATTCAGAAAGCCTTCTGCTCCGGGATTGTTACGAATAAACCGGGAGAGGCTTTCCAGAGAAGATCGCGCAGCGTCCACACTGCCGCCAACCTGCGAAACCGCATAGCCAATAGACTGAATTCCCTGGACCGTCGCGCCGGTGCGCTGTGACGCCCAGTAAAGATTATCCAGACCGGAGGCGATCTTAGCCGTGAAGGCCACCACGGACAGCGCAGTTCCTTCGACGGCCAGCCCCATTTTGATGACATTTGCAGTTGTACCGGCGAGGACAGAACCGAACTTTTTCGCTCCTGCATCATCCACACTGAAGCCAAGCGAGACGAGGAAATCTTTAATAGTTTCAGCGTTCATTATCCTCTCTCCATTTCTCAATGCGCCGCTGGTTATCCGCTTTTACCGCCAGATGGTCATTCAAAAGAGCAATATCGTACAAATCGACAGAGCCATCTTTAAGTGCTGTATAAGGAATTAACCCGGCGTCAACCGGATTGAGAAGGTAGGACAGCCCGTCCGGCAGGCTGTTAAACGTCAGCCCTGTTGCAGGCTCTGCGTCGTGCTGGTAAGGGGTGTAGGCAAAAAATTTCCCAGCGAATCGGCGACCACCCGCGCCACCAGCTGCAGCATGACCAGCAAGTCAATATCATCAAACATCAGTTCGCCCTGGGTAAATACCGGAACCCATCCGTCCATATGACGCCGCGATACCACCGCAAGACAGGGATGAATAATCGCATCGGTGTCATCTTCGGTCAGGGAAGACAATTCCTCAGCGATACGCGGGAGCATGGTTTCAAACACCGGTTTTAACTGCTCGAATTTCACGGTGTCGATTTTGCCGTCAGCAGGCAAACGGGAGCGAATGCTCCCGAAATCTGACATCATTCCCGCCAGTACCGGCAGAAGTTTGCGGGTCACTTTCAGCTGGTCAAAAACGCTGAGTTTTGCCACGCGATATTTCACGCCTTTGATTTCGAATTCCATGTATTAAAACTCCCCGAGAACCTGGTCAATCTTGCCGCAGTCAAACACCCACGGCATCGTATTACCGGTTTTAGCGTTGGCGTTATCCGGTTGTTTCTGGAACGCAACGCTGCGTGCCGTGATGATGTCGCCGCTGACCTTGTTGCGGATCACGATAACGTTATTCCCCCATGTGGCAGAAGACTGGCTCTGTGCGTTATACGCCAGCGACAATTTTTTATTTGTCGGTGATGTCTTCAGAAGGTTAACGGTAATCGTCCCGCTTTTATCTGCATGGAGACTGTGCATCACTTCGCCATCAGCACCGATGGTCATGGTGTTTTTAGGACCGCCCATCGCAACCACAATCCCCTCTTCAGAACTTGCAGAACCGTACCCGAGGTCAATCGAACCGGTCGGCCCGGTCAGCGTCGCAGTGACATCCATAAAAGAATAGGTAGACATTCACTTCCCCTTAGCGAACAACGTTAATCTGTACGTCAGCGTAATGAACCGCGCCTGCAAGTTTTATTGCAGCCTGAATCACCGGAGCCTTACGGGCTTCACGTTCTGATTGTGCCTGTTCATCCAGCGGCTGGGCGTATACGTAATAACCTTTGGGCAGCGTGTCACCTGATGACAACTGACCAAGGTCGCCACCGTTCCATACGCCCGGAGCAATCAGTCCATTCTGAACGGCCTGATCCAGTGATTTTTCAACATTTGATAACAGTCGGGTAATACCGGCTTCAGTCTGGGGAACTTTCGTGGTGCTGGTATAAAGCAGGTTATAGAGGTTGGTCTGCACATAATTCTGTAACCAGTCCAGGCCGTGGCGTTCATCAAAGAAATCGCCGTTAGCCATCACTCCCTGCTGGAGGATAGCCGTATCATTCTGGTAGTACACGAATACATTGCAGTTTTTTGCATCAAGTGCCGATGCCTGGCTGACGGTCAGTGTTTCATACCCAACACCCGGCTCCTGCTTAAACTTGAGCGTAATCGCGGTATTACTGCCATTGAAATTAACCGTGAATGCCCGGCCAAATGCAGATAACGCAGCGTATTTATTACCCGATGAATACTGAATAAAACTGCGTGAATATCCGGCGGTTTTCAGTTTTGATGCCAAATCATCGCTGGATGCAGTCTGCAGGCATTTATCATCGCTTGTCGTAATCGCCAGAATACGGCTTACAGAAGAGGATTCGATCGCCGCAGCCACTTTCAGCCAGTCTGCATTCGGAATATCTTCATCGTCTGCAATCCCCAGCCCATACCATGAAGTATAATCGAGCATGGCATTCACAGCCTGCTCCAGCGTCTCAGGCGTGGCCTGTTCGCTGTCTCCCTTCGTTTTCACCCAACGACCAACAAAAACCTCCTGAGGTTTCGGTGATTGAGAGAAAAACACCTGCGCAGCCTTATATTCTGGTGATTCCACGCCAAAATCTTTTCCAATATCTTCCGCGGCAGAATAACGGCGAATGCGCTCACTTACCGGAATGATTGTGGACGGGCCGAGAATGAGTAATGCACCAAAATTTCGCCCTGATGCTGCACGCGGCGACATGATCACATCAACATTAACAACGTTTGATACAGGCAAGCCCTGTGCCATAGCTTAATCTCCGAAAAAGATGACTGGTGCTTCCACCAGCGATTTAATACCGTACTCGCGCACAACCTTCCGGCACAGACGCACCGTCATATCGTAGCGGCGGACCCATTGCTGATTAATAAGTTCAGGGAAGGGAGTCAGACCTGTGTAATCGCCAAGAGACAGCCCCAGCGCATTCAGTGCTGCATTGTTCTGCGGTACAGATATACCGTCACGAAACCGGGACGCATACACCATCCCCGCCGGTCCATAAAACGAAGCCATACACTCAATCGTTTCATGCCGCCAGAGCTGAGAGCCATCATCGGTCTGTCTGGTGAATGCCGGGCTGTCATCACCTGACCATTCGATAACCCCAAACGCACACCAGTTCGTTTCAGCCGGTAGCAGTGGCGGCTGCTCTTTCTGCCAGCGCGGACGAACCATCCCGGCAGACAGACCGGAAACGTTACGCATCCACTGGCTTAACAGCCTGTCGAGAGCTTCGTCATAATCCGGATCGCCACTGGTTGGTATCAGCCATCCGCGCTCTGTACTGGTGTTATTGCTCAACCGGAGTTCCCCCATCAAACGGCATCAACTCACAATGCGCCTGAACGAATCCGGCCCCATAAGCTGTATACGGGTCGACGAAGGTCACACGATAATCACGGCCCTGATACGTCACGATATCGGCATCACGGCCAGTCTGTCCCTGCGTCAGTCGCTCAGTCGTCACAATCAGAATTGCACCGCTGATTACCTGCCCTGCCTGCATACGGCGGTTTTCCAGAGAGCGATCAACAGTTACGACTCCGGCAAACTGCTTTTTAACTTCACTGTCGCTGCCGATCCCGTCCTCATCCACCGTTTGCACACGCCGTGTTACCCACAAATTGAAGTCGCAAAAATCGGGGTCAAAAAGCACATCTGTTACATCAAGAGTCGGCATCTTTATCCCTCACAATATGGGTAATAGCTCTGCGATATTGCCCGGTATCAATTAATGGTTTCGCCAGTTCGGTTCCCGGAGATTCGCCAGCAGCACGCCGGGCAAGTTCCAGTGTTGCTCCCTTGCGCCCCCGACGAGCCCGGGCTTCAACAGTACTGTCAGCAAGCGGCGTAAAGCCGGTAATGGTCATGTAACGCCTGACGCCATTAACGGCCAGCGTCCCGGCACGGTTGAGTGCACTTTCTGCTCCCGCAGCATTACCATCAAGTGCAGCCTGCGCCGCGGTTTTGAGCTGCGGCACCGTCTGCTCTTCTGCCGATTTAACACCGGGGACCAGGTGAGGTCGTGGCGGGATGTTCTGCTCTGGTGAACCGTATTCGTTGAGGTAACCGATGCCCGCATTACCAAACGGAACATCATCCCGCTCGCTGTCTTCCGAAGGGATGCCGACCAGCACATCTTTTTTGGTTAACGACCTGAGCGCATCCAGAATGGCCTTAGCGTTATCCACCCTCGTTGTTACACCGCTTTTGAAACTCATAGCTGGCGACCGCCTGCACCGAACATCGTGATCAACTGATAAAATTCAGCGCCATATCGGGTGTTATTCCAGAAACCTGCATCAGGATTCAGCGTCGCGCTGGTGTCATAACTGACGCTTACCTTATCCACGGACTTTGAGGACTGAACACCATTGGTTGAACCGCCCGAACCACCAGCCAGCATCGCCCGGCTGTCTGCCGCCCAGAGCGTCATGTAGTGCGCAACGAACAACCCGGCAAAGTACGGAAACAACTTTTTGCCGGTGACGTTTTCGCTCAGCAGTTCATCGGCCAGATTCAGACGAAACTGGATTTGCGCTTCGGGATATTTGGCAGGGTCAGCAAACTGCGGGAAGTCGCGGCGAAAATCACTTACCGCTGGCAGACTTTGATTCTTTGGCATTTTTTACCTCGTTACGCGCGTCTGTGGCTTTGCCAACGGATACTTCCGCGTGCGCACGAGTGAACCAGTGCGTGGCAACGTCTTCCTCCACAGCATGACGGCCTTTAACAAACTCGCGCCGAGAACCGTCGGGAAGCGTGAGCACAAACGGGGTATGTACGTGTATTACTGCATCATTTTTTGCCATCGGGTCATCCTTAATGGCCCCGCCAGGGGGCCATGTGGCTGTTAAATGCCATCAACGTACGAAATGGTTTCTTTGTACACTGGCTCAACCGCACCCAGCTTGCCGTAGTAAGTGACGATCTGATACAGACCGCGATACTGCACCGGCACGCTCTGAAGCGGAACCAGCGGGTAGCGGACGTATTTTTTATCGTTGGTGTACGCAACCATGCGATCCTTTTTCCCCACACCACGGCCTTTCAGCCATTTAACCGCGCGGATATTCAGCGGAACACCGTTCTGGTGATAGCTGATGGTGTTGGTCTGAAGATACGTCAACAGGGACTGGTTACCCGCAGATGAAACGATGATGCTGGACAACAGAGCAAACTGCTCAGGCGGGATCAGCAAATCACGCGGAACCACAGAGTAACCGGAAGCGGCCCACGCATCAGACAGCACCTGGTTAATGCTTGCGCGGATTTCGTCCGGTGTTGAGGTTGCCCACGTTTTGGCAGCGTTGTTGACAGGCACGCCGTCCAGGGTAACAAGGCCTTTCAGGTTTAATGCAGAATCGCCAACATATACCTGTTCATCGTTATCCATCTGCCATTTCAGTTGCATACCGTCATACTTCTGCGTATCAATCGGGCGGCCGACCTGCTGAGCAGCCTGCAATTCTATGACCGTCCAGCCAAGTTCCATCCCCCACAGGTTCAGCGGGTTACCGGATTTGCCGATATCCACGTTCACGCCAGCAATAGCGGTTGAGTCTTTGCCTACCCAGTTTTTGCCATTCGGATTTGCACCAGTACCCGCAGCGGCGAAGCTGGTATTCGTCCAGCTGGAAATGTCATCTGCGATGGAGACATCTTCACGCAGTTGGATATCGCGGGTCCAGGTGTACCCCACCAGTGGCAGGTTCAGCGTCTGGTCGAGTCGCTCCAGCTCCCCGATGAGAAAGGCACCAGAGCTGTCAACGGTTGCCTGATCAAAAGTAATCATTCGTCTGTTCCTTAAATCTTCCAGGAAATTTCTGCATTGCCGTCAGCATCACCGGCACCTGTGAATTCAGCGTTGGTCAGCACCACGTTTTTGCCACTGACTGACGTGGCCATGAATCCACCCAGCGGCACTTTGATGGATTCATCAGTGGAGACGACAACGTATACCGGGTCGCCTTTTTTGATGGTGCTGGCATCAAAATCAGAACCGAGGTTAACGGTCACGTAGCCACGCTTCATGGCGTCGCCCGGGAAGTTCTTGCCACTCCCCACCTGGCGAACCATGTCCGGCTGCGACGTGGTAGGATAAGGGCGCACGTAGATCCCATTCACCTTGTCTGCGGTATCACCATCTGCCAGCGGCACGAAAAAACCGTCATCATCGTATTTACCAGCCAGGCCATAGGCAGCGAAGGCGTTATCGGATTTAAGGACCACCGGTTCGACGGTTAAGTCCTGCGGGCGAGAGACAGCCCCGGCAATGCCAACAGGCATCCGGTACAGAAATACATTATTCATTTTTTACCCTTTACGGTTTGCCCAGAATTCAGCGTTTTGTTTGTTCAGGGAAGCGATACTGGTCATGCCCATGTTTGGGCGCTGTGCATCGCCGGTGGTGGCGCGGGTGTTTCGCCCTTTGGCAATCTCAGACACGGCATTAAACGCCATGTCGACCGATTGTTTCGGTAATTTGCGGATATCCGCATCACCGACTATCTGGCGAACCAGCGTTTTGTCAGCAGAAGCCAGGACCTCACGTTTGAATGCGGTCGGTTTCATCTTACGGCTCAGATCGATACCCGGAACGATAACCTCGGCACGCCAGGCTGAGTCACCAGTAATCGTGGTTTCCTCTTCATCGTCCTCGCCGTCACCGGTCGGATTATCGTCAGGCTTATTGTCGTTATCGCCCGTCGCATTTCCTTCCAGCTTAGCCAGCAGGGCTTTCAGTAATGTTTTGAGGTCATCATCACTGTCGCCGGTTGGACCTCCGCCCATCTCTGGTGCTTTGTCCGGTAGTGGTTGCTGCGGGGACAGGTTGATGTTGAGATTAACGCCCTGCGGCAAATCCCCCTCATCTCCTGTAACCGATGCGGGAGCCGACTCCACCAGTTCGTTCATGGTGTCGGCATCTCCTGTCTTGATGGCTGCACGCATGCGGTTCCACCAGTTTTTCTTTTGATTTGCCATTGTGTCTCTGTCTCCAATTGCACAACGATTTCCGGCTCTGCCTTTGGGGACAAGAGCCACATGGTTTCCGGTAATATCGACCTGCTCGGCTTTACCTGGCTCGGTCTGCTCGTACTCCGCGTCATAGCCGCACGACACTTCACGCAGGCCATCTTCGATAAGCTGAATGGCGTTTTCGTCTTTGACGATAAGGTCAGCCAGCATCAAATCAGACTGCTCACCCGTCCCGCGCCGGACATTCTGGAGGTGCCCGACAGCAAGCTCTTTCCAGTTCTCGGGATTTACCAGCCGCACATTCCCGTTTTCATCTTCAGGATGCAGGATCGTGATGCTCATCCCTTCGAATGAGGCAAGCGTGGCCGGATGGAATACCTGCTCAGGAGAACGCGTGACGACTATTTCACCGAACTTATCGGGTTTCAGTTTTGGCAGGTCATCAGCACCATAGAGCTGCTTACCTGTTCGTCCTATCGGCACGTCTTTGCACAGCAACGAGCCGTCAGCCAGCTGGTAGCGGGTTTCTCCCAGCCGGGTATTGAAAAAATATTTCATGGGTTACCTGCGATTCAGGCGGGATAAGATTGGGAGGTGGGAAAAACGATTTCTTTATAACAGCGACAATTCGGGAGCTCGCCAGCATGACCTGTCATGCCGTCAAGCGTTGGAGGTTTGCCCCATTCGACAAATTTACCTTCCATTTCCTGATGAGAATGCCTGACGTCACCATCTTCGGCTGTACGCCAGATATAACCATTCGAACCAATTGACAGCGCACGCGCCTGATCCAGCGCGCCGGTTGCACGTCCAAGTTCAGTACGGGCAATCAGGTCAGCTCTGGACTTTGCTATATCACCCGATGCGGCTATTTCTTTAGCAAAATGTTCCGCTCTCCCACCGGTAACAACAGCTTCAATCGCCCGATTCTGGATGTCGTACACCCTGTCAGCCGCCTCGAGGGGTAGCGATTTAATGTACTTAACCTGTTCGGCAACGATGGATTTCATCACCTGCCCTGGAGGGGCACTGTTTACCAGATTGCGTAGCTCACGGCTGATGGTTTTGCTGTGTTTACGCCACTGCTCATCATTCTTGCGCACAATGTCGGCGGTAAAGTTTTCCGCGACCTTTATCGCCCAGGGGGTGATGATTTCACTGTAGCGTTCCAGCGCCTCAATAATTTCCGTGATACTGTCATTTGAACCATCGTAGTGACCATTTACGATGTCCCCGACCGCCCGCGCTATCCTGCGTAGGCTGGTTCGATACCGGATTTCCGCCTGACGGTTCCTGCGGTTCGTCATCAGGTTCGCCGATGCCGGGCGGCGCTTCGTCTTCGGCATTCTCTATGTCCTCGTCGGTAATGGATGCCCCGATGCCGGTTACGTCAGAATTTTCGCGCAAATCAGTCATAGCGGCTTTCAGTGTCATCAGACCATCACCCAGCGCTGTACTGATTGCGTTGGTGGTATTTAACGCCACCGTTGAACGATCGACATCAGACATTTGCCAGAGCGGGTTAAACTCAAACGTGAAATCATCCGGGAGCGGCTTGCCAAGTTCCGAACGATGCATGATGTCCAGTATCCGCCGCACCGGAAGACGTAAACGCCTCTCCTGCAACGAACTGATGCGATCGTAATAGTTGGCAAGGTCTGCATCACCGGTAGAAAATCCTTTCGGGGACTGTCCGAACAACCGCACCAGTGGGATACCAACAGCGCCACTAATCTGTTCTGCAAACTGCGATAGGATGTCATCCAGACCACTGAAGCTGTACTGATGGGTTTCAAACTTATCCCGCGAGTCCATGAGCGTCATGCCTTCATTGCTCTGGAACTGTCGAATCAGGTCGATATTCTTCAGCAACGCTTCATACGCAGGACCACCAAGTGCAATAATCTCGCGTAGCTTCTCCACGCTGTAGGTACGCAGATGCGCCTTGTAGACCAGCTGCGCCGCGCCAACAGTAGCGCTGTCGAACGCGGTAAGACGATCCCAGATACGCTCTACAACCGACATTCCCCATTCGTTCTCGGTCATCTTCTGCTGAAATGGCAGCGTGACGCCATCAAAGCGAATCAGGCGACTGTGATGAATGCGCCAGGCAGGAATTCCCGTTGCTGTGGTCACCACATCGTAAAACTCAGGTTTACCCAGGTCCGGCCCCATATCTTTAATGCGGCGGGTCAGTACCGGGTCGATCATCCAGCGGTCGAGCGGGAGAATCCCCTTAAACTTGCCCTTACCGATGGTTTCGGGTCGCAGCGGGGTCATTGGTGCCTGCCCCTCAATCATGATGAAACCCACCGCGCCGCCGTAGAGGCGCGACCATTTCAGCACGTCGTTCAGCGCATCCCAGATTTGCAACTCATCCAGTTGTGATTCGAGAATGCCACGATCTTTTGCATCAATTTCCGACGTGATGCGAATGCCTTTGCGGGTCATATCATCCGGGATAGCATCGACCGCTTCGCCGATGATCCAGGACGAACGATAGGACCATTCCACCAGCATGCGGTTACGACTGGTGAAATTAGCCCGGTAGGTAGATGCTGAGTGCTGGTTAGGTGTCTGCATCCCTACGCGGGCAATAAAATTCTCATAACCATCAGCTGTGGCCTGCGCAGTTCGCCGCAGGGCTTGTTTGTTTCGTGCCATCAGGCCTGTCTCCCTAGCAGCTCCCAGATGTTCAGGGCTGAATTCATTGGGGCATAGTTGATCATCACCGAGTCGGCAAGGTTTGGCGACCGGGTTCCATCAGGCTGTTTATCAATAACGATTTTTCCCACACCATTAATGGAATAGGTCGGCTGCGAAAGCTCGATGATGAGTTTATCTTTGAGTGCCATGCTACTGCTGATTGAGATGATTTCGTCCGGGTTGTAAGCCATACCTTCAACCACGGCGCGCCAGGTATTCTGAAAAAGTTTACGTAACCGCCACCAGCTCTGGGCTTTGGCGTTAGCGAAGAAGTCCTTGTTCAGACGTGCGGCTTGCCCGTTGTCCCCGCGAACAGCTTCATCATCCGGATCAAATACCGCGCCACTACCTCGAAACGGTGTGGCGAGTATTGACGGTCGGCGCGCAGCGTTACGCAGTTCGTTGATAGCGCGTGCATCGCCGCGAACGCCAGCGCCCAGCCCGTCCTCATCAAAGCGAAACTCTTCGAGGTTGTCCTGTTCGCAAAAACCGAAGACCATCTCGACGGACTGATAAATGTCGCTGCCCACACCAGACCATTCCCGCACATTTTCCAGGAGGAAGCCATGACGGGTGGAAAAGGCATTTTTGTCCCTGCCTTCGTCGGCGACATCCATCGCGCCAAGTCGTTTGCCTGTTGGCTGGATACCCAGTTTGATATGTGCATCAACGGCAGCCTGTACCCATTCGGATGGAATCAGGACGCCTTCCGCTGATGCGCTGTAGTTCAGATCAAGTTCCTGTGCCACCACCACCGGATTATCGATTTTCTCGCATTCCCTGCGATACCACTCTTCATCCTTGCGAGGATCATCCCGCCAGTGGAATGTGAATACCGGTATCTTCCCGCCATGACGCTTCTGAGCGAACGGGTTAGCCATGCCGTTAACTGAACTCAGGTCGATACGGCAACGCGTCGTTTGTGACAACGCCGCATCAATCAGCAGAGGGCGCTGAAGGAATGCAGCCTCATCAACCAGATAAAGCGTGGTACGGTCACCACGACCAATATTATCGCCAGCCTCGCCTTTGATAACGGCACCAGTTTCAGGAAACTCAACACGCATATATGGCGCGTGCTTCTTCTCGCTCCACGAACCGCGAAACTCTACAGGTACTGTTTCCACGAACTTGCGCGCCTTCCAGAACAATGCTTTCGGGTCACCGGTACTGTCGACGTATTCCTCTTTACGGGAGCCGAAACCGATAACCATTTCTTTGTTGAAGAGACAAAGCGAGCAGGCCAGTCCGATCGCGGTCCAACTGAGCCCCATTTCACGGGATTTTTCGGTAATACCATTCTCCCGATTGCTCCAGCGTTCCATAATCCAGTGGATCCACTCCTCCTGCTTAGGGAAGAGTAAAAACGGAATGGTCACCGGCAGGCCATAATCAATATTACGCGGGTCCGTTGTCATGCCCCAGTCGATGATGAACTGAGCCGGATTGGTTCGGTAAAACTGCTTCAATACGGGCAATATTTCAGGATTCTGGCGAATGCGCTGTAGGCGTTCCATCCGCCATTCAAAAACCATCTGGTAATCAGGATGTTTAAAATCGAAGGGGAATGGTAACGGCATACTTAGCCCATCATTTTTCTATACGCCTCTGCAGCCTGCTCTGGCGTTAAGTTGGTAATTTCTGTTCTGACTGGTCCTCCATCAGCGCCAGTCACTTCATTTTTGACGTTGTCTTTAAACGCCTGAACAGAAACATGCTTACCAAGAAGTTCGAGGTTTTTAACCTTATCAGGCCATTTGATTTTCTTCAGGAGTGCTGCACTATCTGCGGATACCATCTCCACAACATCCATTCCTGATAACGTTGTGCGCCATACCTTAGGCCAGTCTTTAATGGGCTTTAGCTCACCGTTTTGCAGGAGAATGTCGAGCACATCCATCTGGTCGATTTCAACCAACCTACGAAGAACATAGGCGGCATCTATACCCGTCTGCTCAACGCGGGCGGATTTAAGTTCAGCAACGAATTTTTGAACATTAACATTTGCTAATAATCGAGATGCCTGCTCATTGGCGGTCTTCTCGCTGTAGCCCGCCCTGATAGCTGCCTGTGTTCCATTCAGATCTTTCAGGTACTCACGGGCAAACAGCTCTTGTTTGTCGGTGAGCTTTGCCATTATTTGTGCTCCGTTTATCCGTTAAAAGGGATATCAGTTAAGTTATCCCGTGTAAGGTATAAGCCATTATCAAAGCCACTCTGTAGGGAATGGCTTTTGTAATGGCAATAAAAAACAGCCGTAGGAGGTTAGATTAAGTATTCACGTTTTTCATTTCATCGATGTGATAAAGATGTATAAACTTTTCATCATGCCCACCAAATATCTGTGTTATCGATTCGTCATCCCGGCCTTCAACAATTAAATGCTTTTCATGTGTTCCTGGCATAAATGACGCCTTTACAACATGTTCTAAGTGGTGTTTGAACTGTACGTGAAGCTCTCTTGCATCCTCAAAAGGAATATTTTCTGTAAGTTCAAAATAACGAAATGCCATATCTACCTCCCGTATAATGAGAGCCCATCATTAATGAATTTTGTTGTCATGACAATGACAAATTATTTCAGGCTCCATTAGATATAGCTATGTAATGAACTGGCTCTTATCTCAACGCTGCGTATTCCGACCCAAATCGACCATTGATTCCGATGTAATCCGATCGCACTTTCCGATTTAATTCGACCACGAATTCCGATTTGTTCCGGCCAGATTTGGCGCTCCGTCGGAATCCGTGATCGGATTGTCGGAATTGGCGCTTCTGTCGTCGGAATCCCGCGCTTTTCACTTTGAAAACAATGGACAACACTTTCTCCTGATAACCCATCTTCCGGAGACGTGTCGCCATGGCAAGACTGAGAACGCGGATGAGTAAAATTATCGCTATCATCGAAGGCACTGAGTCCTGATGTATTCCTGCAGGTAGTTAACCTGCGCGGTTATCTTGTCGATTCCACTTCGGAGACGGTAATAATTGAGTTCAGCATCTGCTGTAAGTCTTGGGCTTTCTCCATCGCCCATGCTGCTGGCTCCGGTCGTTGACTTTGCACAGGTGGCGGCGACTTGCAGGCGCTTACGACCAGCAGAAACATCAGCACGGAGACTTTCGATAGTCGCGTTAGCATCAGCAAGCTCCTTTGTGTATCTGGCGTCGAGTTCTGCTACATCACGTTGACGCTTCTGCATGTCAGCGATGATGGATGCGGCCTTATCGCGCTGCTCTTTGTAGGCGATGGCGTTATCACGGTAATGATTAACAGCCCATGACAGGCAGGCGATGATACAAATAACCAGAGCGGAGATAATCGCGGTTACTCTGCTCATACCTCAATCTCTCTGATCGTTCCGCCAGCCTCTTTGAATTTTGCAATCAGGCTGTCAGCCTTATGCTCGAACTGACCATAACCAGCCCCCGGCAGTGAAGCCCAGATATTGCTGCAACGGTCGATTGCCTGACGGATATCACCGCGATCAATCATCGGTAAAGCGCCACGCTCCTTAATCTGCTGCAATGCCACAGCGCCCTGGCTTTTCGGAGAGAAGTCTTTCAGGCCAAGCTGCTTACGGTAGGCATCCCACCAACGGGAAAGAAGCTGGTAACGTCCGGCGGCTGTTGATTTGAGTTTGGGGTTTAGCGTGACAAGTTTGCGAGGGTGATCGGAGTAATCAGTGAATAGCTCTCCGCCAACAATGACGTCATAACCATGATTTCTGGTTTCCTGACGCCCGTTATCAGTTCCCTCTGACCACGCCAGCATATCGAGGAACGCCTTACGTTGATTATTGATTTCCACCATCTTCTACTCCGGCTTTTTTAGCAGCGAAGCGTTTGATAAGCGAACCAATCGAGTCAGTACCGATGTAGCCGATAAACACGCTCGTTATATAAGCGAGATTGCTACTTAGTCCGGCGAAGTCGAGAAGGTCACGAATGAACCAGGCGATAATGGCGCACATCGTTGCGTCGATTACTGTTTTTGTAAACGCACCACCATTATATCTTCCGCGAAGGTACGCCATTGCAAACGCAAGGATTGCCCCGATGCCTTGTTCCTTTGCCGCGAGAATGGCGGCTAACAGGTCATGTTTTTCTGGCATCTTCATGTCTTACCCCCAATAAGGGGATTTGCTCTATTTAATTAGGAATAAGGTCGATTACTGATAGAACAAATCCAGGCTACTGTGTTTAGTAATCAGATTTGTTCGTGACCGATATGCACGGGCAAAACGGCATGAGGTTGTTAGCGCAGCCTCTTGCCACCCGCTTTCACGAAGCCAGCCATTGCGCTGGTTTTCATTTATGCAAAGCACACCGCACCGTAGCCTCAGCGGATAAGGTGATTATTTTTGTCTGTCTGGTATTTGGTTTGATGTGCTTTCAGAAATGTCGTGTTTAAAACGCAAAAAGCCCCGAGCTATTAACTCAGGGCTTTATTTAACGAGTGCATTTATCCATCGTTGGGTCAAATTTACCCAACTTTATTCAAAAAGTCAATATTATGCCGTTAATATGTTGCCATCCGTGACAATCATGCTGTTAACGTGTAACTGAATTCAAAATGTTGTCTGCGATTGACTCTTCCTTGTGGCATTGCACCACCAGAGCGTCATACAGTGGCTTAACAGTGCGTGACCAGTTGGGTTGAGTAAGGTTTGGGATTAGCATCGTTACAGCGCGATATGCGGCGCTTGCTGGCATCCTTGAATAGCCGACACCTTTGCATCTTCCGCACTCTTTCTCGACAACTCTCCCCCACTGCTCTGTTTTTGCTATATCAACCGCACGGCCTGTACCGTGGCAATCTCTGCATCTTGCTCCCGGCGTCGCGGCACTACGGCAATAATCCGCATAAGCGAATGTTGCGAGCACTTGCAGTACCTTTGCCTTAGTATTTCCTTCAAGCTTTGCAACGCCACGGTATTTCCCCGATACCTTGTGTGCAAATTGCATCAGATAGTTGATAGCCTTTTGTTTGTCGTTCTGGCTGAGTTCGTGCTTACCGCAGAATGCAGCCATTCCGAATCCGGCTTGTGATTGTGCCATCCCCATAGCAGCCATCACATCAGTACCGGAAAGAGAGTCAGAAGCTGTAGCCCGTGGTGAGTCGCTCATCATCGGGCTTTTTGGCGAATGAAATTTAGCTACGCTTTCGAGTCTCATGCGCCTTCTCCCTGTACCTGAATCAATGTGAGGTTTCCGCAGAACACTGCGCCGGTATCGATATACATCTGGTTGGCAAATTTAAGTGGTTTCACTACTGGCGTATGACCAAAGATGAACGTGTCCGCGCCTTTGATTTCTTTCACGATCCCGTCTTGTGAGTTGCTGATTCGTTCGCGGTTCCAGATTACCTGCTGATGATCAACTGGCTTTCCAAACTCGTATTCGTCACAAGGATAATCGGCGTGGCAGATGACATATTTTTTATCTTTGCTCACCAGTTCGATGATTAACGGAAGTTCATCTGCTTTATGGGCAAGAGCTTTAGCCAGAATTTCTTTGTCGTAATCGAGATTAAAGAACCAGCCACCGCCATTAAGCAGCCAGTGATTGACGTTTCCACGCTCTGATAAGCCATCAATCATCATGTGCTCATGGTTTCCACGTACAGCTCTGAACCAGGGGAATGTGATTAATTCCAGGCATTCAACGTTCTCTGCACCACGATCAACCAAATCGCCAACCGAGATAAGCAGGTCTTTTTTGGTGTCGAATCCAATCGTATCCAGTTTGTTTATCAGGTTCGTGTAGCATCCGTGCAGGTCGCCAGCTACCCAAATATTTCGGTATTTGCTGCCATCAATTCTTTCGTAGATATTCATGCTGCCTCACTTCTGCTGTTTCGCAGATTTTTAAGTTTCTGCTGATACTCCGCCTTGATGGCCCTGCACTCTTCGACAGTCCAGCGATGGCGGTTATGGTTTGATTCGATTTCGTCTACTGCTTCCTGCCCAATGCGATTAATCAGTTCGACGCGATACGGAACGAGATTTCCGCTTTTGTGCTGGTTGCACACCACGCATTGCTTGTGAATATTGCGTTCATCAAATCGGAGTTGAGGTGCCGCAGCAGTTGTCCGGTAATGCCCGGCATCCCACTGAGCAGACGTGAGCGTTCCGCACGAGATACATGGTAAGTCGCGGTCTCTTTCTCTGATGAAGGCGTTTACGGCTTGTTGGGCTTGTTTAATCCAGTAACTGCGGGGCTTTAAGGCGAGTTTTCGAATCTTAATTTTATCTTTCTGTTTCTGCTCCTCTCGTCGTCGTTTCTTCTCTGCTGCTTTTTCCGCTTTTTCGCGTTCTTTGCTTCGTCGTTCGAGTGCTATCTTGGTTCCACACTCTGGAGAGCACCACCACTGATTAGCGAATGCAGGGTGAAACCATTCCCGACATTCATCGTTTTTACATCGTCTTCGCGCTGGTTTAGCCATCGTCTTCTTCCTCGTGCATCGAGCTATTCGGATCGCTCATCAGTTCTGCGCAGCAGTACTCACACACGTGAACTTCCAGCACATGCAGCTTCTGACCGCAGTTAGCGCACGTTAAAGCCTGCTCGACGCTTTCTTGTTCGTAACTTCGATTTGGGTCAATCACCTTGTTTTCCTCGCACGATGTCTTAGCCACCGGATATCCCACAGGTGAGCCGTATAATTGAAGGTTTTTACGTCAGATTCTTTGGGGATTGGCTTGCGTTTATTTCTGGAGCGTTTCGTTGGAAGGTATTTGCAGTTTTCGCAGATGATATCGGTGAAACTTCGTCGCTGTCGCCTCATTCATGCCTCCTGTCGGTAAATCTGACACCCTGACCAATAGCCCATGCTGTCGTGTACTCAATCAGACTTGCCATACGCTTCACACTCATCTGCGCGCTGCTTTCGCGAATGTTGACGTATTCGCCTTCAAGGCCGGGCAAAACATCAGCTTCCTGTTTTGTTGCCACTGCATGACCGCTTATCAACAAAACCTTCCATTGTTCTGGTTTTAACCATTTGCCGCACCATTGAACCTGACGAGCGATATCCGCCAGCATCGCGTGAAATTTTGCGTTCTGGTCAAGGTTGCGCTTGTAGTCAGTAATGCGGATGGTGACTGGCTTGTCTTTATCGAGTGGTGTTGCGAGGATGGCATTTATTGCGGCTTGCTGTTGTTGCTTACTTCGGAGGAAGATTGTTTGCTTCATCGTTACTCCTTCAATTTGACTCCAGCAGCGCGGATGTTTTCCTCATAAGCATCCATTGCATCACCGAAGCCATTGGAATAATCAACAGTAAACCCTTTGGCTAATGCTTCTCTGCTGTCGATAAACTTTGGCGCGGTTATTTCAATAGCTGATCGCGATGCCTGCCACGTTTGCCAGTGGCCTTGAACATCGACCATCACGTATTGACCACCAATATTACCGCTGCCAATTTCATGGTGATTTTCAGGGTAACGGATAAGGTCTGAAGATTCGCCCCCACGTCGCAACCAGCTTTCTTCAAACTGCTTTCTTGATTCGTCCATCGGTACTTACCATCAGTTCAACTCACAAAACGCCACGCCATTTTTGCTACAGCGACAGGCGCAACACCGATAATCACCCACAGGAAAATGCTACCGAAAAGCACACCCACCAGGTCTTTACCTTCGCCTACCAACCGGACAAAACTGCTGGCAACCACAATGAATGTCGCCACCATCCACAGAGCACCGAGAAGCCTCAATGCAGAGAAAATCAACTCAACCACGATTTACTCTCCCCCAAATAAAAAGGCCTGCGATTATCAGCAGGCCTGTTATTAACTCAGTGATGTAGATGGTCATACGTCAGCCCCTTGTGCATATCGTCTGCCACGCGCAGCAGGTGCATTTGATGCTGTGCAAATCTGTCTGGCCTCATCCTGGTCACATGCAACAAAGTGTCCGTTACAGAACCGCTGGTAAACCGTACCAAGCGAGCCAAAACGGTTTTTCGTCACAATGATTTCAGCAAATGGCGCGGCGCTACTGTTCTCGTCATATACCGCTTCCCGATAGAGCATGATGATTGAGTCTGCGTCCTGTTCAATGCTTCCTGAATCACGCAAATCTGCGTTTGTCGGGCGTTTGTTTGGTCGCTTCTCAACATCGCGCGAAAGCTGACTTAGGGAGATAACTGGCGTTTTCAGGTCTTTCGCCATCGCCTTCAGGCTTCCGGAGATGTGAGCAATTGCGAGATCGTTGCGATCTGCTTTCGGCTTCTCAATCAGGCCAAGATAATCCACCATGATGAGTGACAGGTTTGGATTTTCCTGTTTGTGCCGTTCTGCGATTGAGCGTATTTCTTCGACCGATAACCGCGAGGCATCGACTACCCATACATCCAAATCTGCAAGCTGACTCATGCCGTTAGCAACGCGCGCCCATCCTTCGTCATCCATCGATGCAGGATTTCGCAGCACGCTAACCGACATCCTCCCGGCGTTGGCAATGCTTCGCTCTGCAATCTGCAATGCGCTCATTTCCATCGAGAAAATCAACACTCCGCGCCGGACGTCAGAACCAGGAATAACGCGGCTTGCAACGCCTTCGGCAATCTTCAGCGCCAGTTCGGTTTTCCCCATACCAGGACGAGCAGCGATTATCACAAGGTCTTCTGCGTTCATCCCTCCGGTGATGGCATCAAGTTCTTCGATTCCGGTCTTCAGGGTATCTGACTCTTCTCCGTTCCTCAGACGCCTGTCAAGCGTGTCAGTGTAGTCAGTGATGATTTCCCCTAACCGCACCGGTTTAACCTCGTCACGGGGCTTTCTGATGGCTGAGAGACGCTTTACAAGCTCATCCATCGCCTGACTCGATGCGTCGATGGTTCCGCTCCGAATTGGTTCACGCATTTCATCCATGATTTCCAGCACCAGACGGCGGTGATAGTTATCCGCGACCATTCCGGCATATCCCTTCAGGTTTGCGGCACTCGGGCAGTTTTTGCTGGTCATCAGGATTGACGTGAAATGCTCCTCTCCGCACTCCTCGGCAACCAGCAGCGCGTCGATTAGGTTTCTGTTTCTCGCCTGCTTGCGGATAACCTCGAAGGCTTTTCTATAGAGCGGAATTGAAAACGCTTCCGGCTCAAGTGTTGCCAGAACGTCACTGGCGGTTGGAGTTAATCCACCAATCAGCAGGCCACCGATAACGCTCGCTTCGATATCCTGTCTCATGCAATCCCCCTGTCTGCAAACTTCCCTTCCCGAACTCCCGTTAACGAGTCTTCCCTCAACAGGTAATCAAAATCAGCCGTCCAGCCCGTGTCGTTGTCTCCGAAGTAAAACGGCTTGGCCTGATGCACAAACGCCCTGACATACGCTCTGAAACCGTCCACGTTTGGCGTTTTCAGTTGTGGGATGATTTTCTTCAGGCGGCGTTTTCGTTTCTCGTTGACCGCAACAGCGTGTGGAAGTCTGTCACCGACTTCGGTGTTGTAGGCGTTCAGGAAGGATTCGTAGTCGATTCGTTCTGCCTTGCGACGTTCAGGTTTAACCTGCCCATCGCCGCCCCCGTTAGGGGGTAAGGGGGTATTTGTATTTATTGTCTTTTGTATATTGTCTTTTGTGTTTAGCTGACTTGGCTTATACCCATTAGCCGACTCGGCTAATGTTTTATTAGCTGTTTTAGCTAATGTTAAGCTGCCCTGGCTAATCCACTGAGAAACCACCTTGTTCACTCCTATTTTCACGCCATCAGCAATGAGGAATTTACGCTCAATAAGCTGGCGCTTGGCAGCGCAAACATGAGTGTGATGAATACCTGTCATGGCTGCTATCTGCGTGTTTGTGAGTCGATCCATCGGCTTATTGAATCCGTATGTCTTGCGCATGATAGCGAGCATCACCTTCAACTGCCGGACAGTTAAATCAGCCATCAGCAGACTGTCGGTAATCTCGTTAGCAACGCGCATGAAACCATCTTCGGTATCTGCCACGCGATGCTCCACGACCTCCAGTTGAGGCCTGTAATCAGCTAACTTAACGACGCCCATGTTTCACTCCTGCTTTGGCTAGTCTGTAAACACCAACAAGGCGCTCTGCGAACGCCCTGTTATTTGCTGCGGCTACCACTAATCCCTCAGGTGAATCAGGGTGTCGAATCTCTTCTTTTTCCTGGTATTTCTTACGACGTTTTGTCATAATTACTCCTGTGGATTGATCCAGTCTTTCTACATCAGGCCTCAAAACTGTTGCAGCAGTCTTGAGGCTTTTCTTTTGTCAGCACCATGGCTACTTTCTTTGCCAGCTCTGCTAATTCCTCGTCTTCAACACCCCACTCCAGCACAGCCAAAAGCATGGCCATCTTTGGGATAAAGCTGTCTTTCCATCGCGAAATTTGCGATTCATTAATCCCTAATGCATCAGCAACCTTTCGCTGACCACGTACAGCAATTCGATTTAGGATATTGCTTGTGATTGCATTCGCTTTCTTGCGAGTACTTGTAAGTTGCATATGTAAGTATTTCCTTAACAAATAAGAAGTTATACGCACCAACTGATGCGCGTTGTATTCCCGCATTTCGGCGGGAATGAGGACCATGACTGTTAAAGAGCAATTTGCTTATGCCGCTTTGCGGTAAGCACTTTCTTGATACTTCAGGGCGCCAGCTGTAACGACTTCCAGTCGATAGGCGTCTTTCTCTGGGATGACTTCCTTCCACTGAGAGACTGCTGCATCGCTAATGCCTAACGCTTTAGCTACCGCACGCTGGGTTCCGAAGTGGTCGATAACATCTTTCTTGTACATAGACTCGCTCCGAAATTAAAGAACACTTAAATTATCTATCAAAGGAATCTTAAGTCAAGTTTATTTAAGATGTCTTAACTATGAATACACAACTGATGGGTGAGCGTATTCGCGCTCGCAGAAAAGAACTCAAGATTAGGCAGGCTGCCCTTGGCAAGATGGTTGGCGTGTCTAATGTTGCTATTTCCCAATGGGAGCGTTCTGAAACTGAGCCCAATGGCGAAAACCTATTGGCCTTAGCCAAGGCTTTGCAGTGCTCCCCTGATTACTTGTTGAAAGGAGAAGATAGTCTTTCAAACATTGCCTATCACAGCAGGCATGATCCAAGAGGTTCGTATCCTCTAATTAGTTGGGTAAGCGCAGGATGTTGGATGGAAGCTGTAGAGCCATATCATAAGCGTGCAATAGATAACTGGTACGATACAACCGTAGATTGTTCAGAAGATTCGTTTTGGCTGGACGTAAAGGGGGATTCGATGACGGCTCCAGCCGGTCTTAGCATCCCGGAAGGGATGATAATACTAGTCGATCCTGAAGTAGAACCTCGTAATGGGAAGCTGGTAGTGGCAAAGCTCGAAGGAGAAAACGAGGCAACTTTCAAGAAGTTAGTTATTGATGCTGGCAGAAGGTTTCTAAAACCACTTAACCCACAATATCCGATGATTGAGATCAACGGGAACTGCAAAATCATCGGTGTAGTTGTCGATGCAAAAATAGCAAACCTTCCATAAGGGGCATTCGCCCCTTTTTTCTTTCCTTTAAAAATCAAAGCAAAACTTAAACTTCGCAATAAAATTTAAGTTTTCTTCAAAAATACCCTTGACCATTAATTAAAGAAATCTTAAATTTAAGTCATCAGCAGGACGCTGGTAGCCAAACGGAACAGATTGGCAGGCTCTTTAACATTGATGGGATTGTCCCGCCGAAATGCGGGAACCAAAGAGTAGTTGGCTTTGGGGTGACGTAAAGTGCAGCCGCGCAACAGCATCAGGGAGTTAACCTCCCTCCCCCAGTTACGTCACCGCTAAAGTCAATCATCGGAGGTCAACATGACAGTAGTCATTACATATCTGGCTGACGATAACGCCAGAAATCGCCGCAGAGCACGCAGACAGGCTCAACGTGAACAGGCAATGAAAGAACAGAGACTGGCGCGAAAGATTGCGCTAAAACTCTCTGGTTGCGTCAGAGCAGACAAAGCAGCATCACTTGGCAGCCTTCTCTGCAAGAAAGTAGATGAAGTCGAGCAAAAAAATAGGAGGGTTTACTACAAGGATTTAAACCCATTAGGAAACAAGATACATGCAGTTCAAAGAATAAGATTGTATAGTAAACCACCGTACGGTGCTTATTGAGTATGCTTATGGTGAAAAAGACTATCTATGTTAACCCTAACTGCGGACAAAACAGGAAAGTATTTGATAGAGGTCTTACATCTCAAGACAGAAGGAGAATAGCGAGATGGGAAAAGAGAATGGCATATGCATTAGAAAACGGTGTAACACCTGGATTTAATGCTATAGATGACGGTCCGGAATATAATATTAATGAAGACCCAATGGACAAAGTTGACAAAGCATTAGCAACACCATTTCCTCGAGATGTAGAAAAAATTGCAGATGAAAAATATGAGGATGTAATGCACAGAGTTGTTAACCACGCTCACCAACGAAATCCAAATAAAAAATGGTCATAGCCCACTTCGGTGGGTTTTTTATTGTCTGAACTAACCGAATTTATTACAGCAAGCCACGCAGTGAAATGGGTGTAACTTGTGTTGGTCGCCAGAAAATGAAATTAGGCAGCAAACCACTTATTTGAGGTGAGATATGACAAAATCATGGAGCGTACCTTTTCCTGAATCAGAAACTGAACATGATGGAATGCCTGTTTTCTGGAGATTCCAGGCGACAGTTGAAGAAGATGGGATAAAAATATTCGCACTTCAATATATAGCTTTTCATCAGACAGAGCATTATGCATGGTTGGTTCCTGCGCATTGGATTGTTAATTTTAAACCAGCACCAAATCAGTGGTTACAGGAATGGAAACAAAGGAGAAATAGATATGCAATTAAGAAAGTAGCAAAAAATGCAGAAAGATCTTTTGCATTCCCGACGAAGAAACTTGCCATTGAAAGTTTATTGCGCCGAAAGAAATACCATTTGATGAGAATCAAACAAGATTTGGCTGTTGTATCAACTCTTGTTGATGGGATGAAGAATATTGATACATCAACACCAGATATTGAATATAACTTTGGACACAACCAAGAAACAGAAAATTGGGTGTTTTATTAGTACGAATAAGCACTGTGTATTCATTCCAACGAGTGAATACACGGAGCAATGTCGCTCGTAACTAAACAGGAGCCGACTTGTTCTGATTATTGGAAATCTTCTTTGCCCTCCAGTGTGAGGGCAATTTTTTGACGGAGGATATATGAGTGAAGTAACAGATTTAGTTGTTATTGAAAAATCAAATGCAATGACTGTATTTCAGTCTGCCGACCAGATTGAAGAAATCCTTCAAAAGGTTGAACGTGAAGTTATGTCCTTTGTGCCTGATATCACAACGGCAAAGGGCAGAAAGGAGATCGCTTCTCTGGCGTATAAAGTTGCGCAGACGAAAACATATCTCGATGGTCTTGGCAAAGACCTTGTTGCTGAACTGAAGGAAATTCCAAAGCTAATTGATGCTAACCGCAAGACAGTGCGTGATCGCCTTGATGAACTGAAAGCCAAGGCGCGCCAGCCTCTTACTGATTATGAGGAGGAACAGGCACGGATTAAAGCCGAAGAAGAAGCTAAGGCAGCAGCTGAAGCTCTTGCAAAGCAAATTGAGTCTGACCATGAAATAGCGATTTTGATGGATCGCGAATTTGACCGTAAAAGAGAAGAGGCAAGACTCAAAGCGGAGCAGGAAAAGCGAGAGCATGAAGAACGCTTAAAAAGAGAAGCTGAAGAGAAAGCCAGAGCTGAAGCCGAAGAAAAGGCAAAAGCCGAAATTGAAGCAGCAGCAAGGCGAGAAGCAGAAGCTAAGGCCGCAGCGGAACGTGCAGAGCGTGAACGCATTGAAGCCGAGCAGAGAGCACAGCGCGAAGCAAAAGAGGCAGCAGAACGAGCTGAAAGAGAAAAGCAGGCAGCAATTGAAGCAGAACGCAGAAAAGCACAGGAGGAGGCTGAACGAATCCGGCGCGAGGCTGAAGCAAAAGAGCAAGCCAGAATAGCAGAAGAAAAAAGAATCAAGGAAGAAGAAGAGCGTAGAGCAAAGGATAAAGCTCACCGGAAAGAAGTAAATAACAAAATACTTGCTGACCTTATCAAGGTTGGTGCATCAGAAGATGTTGCTAAAAATATCATAACAGCCATCGTAAAAGGCGAAGTATTCGCAACAAAAATAGCCTACTAATAAAACCAACATAAGGAACCACCCATGATTTACGCAATCGCGGGAGGCGCTCGCATGGGTGCCTTCCAATTAAATGAATCTTTACTTGAACGAATCACCCGTAAATTACGTGACGGATGGAAAAGAGTTGAGGTCTTATTATGCGCGATGAAATAGCCATCAATCACCAGATGCTTCGTGCGGCACAAAACAAAGCAGTAATAGCCAGATTTATTGGTGATTCCAAAATGTGGCTTGAAGCAAATAAAACGATGAAATCAGCTATCAACCTTCCGTGGTATCGCAGGAAATGAGTTTTACAGATAACTGGTCAGACGAAGAATTCATTCGTCAGATGAACAAAATGCTCAATCAGCACAAAGAACAGGAGAAAGATGATGATTCTGACTCTGAATGATAAGCGTGAAATATCGCAAATAATCGCAAGTTTTACTGATGAAGATTACGAACGAATCAACAGTGAAGTTGATCGCCTCTGCAAACGTTGCGACCCAATAAGCGAAATGCTTCGCTCATATAAACCAGATGAACACACTAAGGACGCTATCGACTGGCTGGAAGATGATGACTGTGACTATCAGGAAAAAGCCGCTGAATGGTTCTGGGATGCAATAACCGAAAGAGTTAAGGCTGAATATGCCTTCGCAATATTCAAACGCAGACACATTTTTGGAGAAGCTGCATGAGCAATATCGTTGAATTCGTTAAACAGCAAGAGCAGTTATTCTGCGGAGCATTGACTGAACAGACGGTGACATGGGCTAAGGAAAGCCAGTTTGCAATTCAGTATTTCCAGAAAAACGATTACCTGGCTAAAACAGCACTGGCAAATCCAACCAGCGCACAGAACGCCATCATCAATGTTGCGGCTATCGGCATCACCTTAAACCCGGCCAGCAAACTGGCTTATCTGGTTCCTCGCGACGGCATGGTGTGCCTTGATATCAGTTACATGGGATTACTTCACCTTGCACAGTCGACAGGATCAATTAAGTGGGGGCAATGCAAACTGGTGTACTCAAACGACACCTATGAATCAAACGGCCTTGATTCAGCACCAACCCACAAATACAACGCATTTGGTGAGCGAGGCTCTATTGTTGGTGGTTATTGTACGGTTAAAACAGCAGATGGTGACTACCTCACTGAAGAAATGAGTCTGGCAGAAATTAAAGCTGTGGAAGCAACGAGCAAGGCAAAGAATGGACCGTGGAAGACATTCTGGGAAGAGATGGCGCGTAAAACAATAGTTAAACGCGCCAGCAAATACTGGCCTAAAGCCCAGCGACTGGATAATGCCATTCACCTGCTTAACGAAGATGAAGGTATGCATCAGGAACCAGTTATGCCGCACAAATCAGAGGAAGATATCCGCGAAGATGAACGGAAACGCCAGCAGGAAATTATGGAAAAAGCACAACTTCTTTGTGATGAAATGGCTCAGGCAGAAAACATGGATGATTTGAAGCGATATTTTGCAGAAGCATATCGCCTGACATCTGGAATGAAATTGCAGCAGAACGTACAAGCCATTTACATAGAATGCAAAGCGAAACTGGAGGTTGCCAGTGAGCAAACTGTATGAAATTGCCAATGAATACGCAAAATTGATGGATTCAGATTTAGAACCAGAGATGATTGCTGACACAATAGAAGGCATGGAAGGAGAATTTACCGATAAAATAGAGCAACTTCTTTCCGTCATTAAAAATGAATCTGGTTATGCTGAACGCCTCAAGGAAGAGGCAAAGTCACTGAATGAGCGAGCCGCAGTAATTCAAAATAAGATTGACAGCATCAAATCATATATAGCGTCATCGCTTGAAATGGTTGGCAAGAAAAAGATTCGAGCAGGTATTCACCAGGTAACAATCCGCAAACCCTCAGAAACTGTAGAAATCATCGACTCAAGCGCCATTCCTCCTGAATACGTTGAGTTTGAAACGACAATTAAAGCCGACAAACTGGCAATCAAACACCAACTAAAAGCAGGAATAAATATCCCCGGCGCTCAACTCAAAGTTGGGAAACCTTCACTTCTTATCAAATAACGGTATCGCCTATGAAAAAGACTCCATGGGAGAAATGGGAAGTCGATTTCTTGCGCGAAGTAGCGGCGACAATGCCAGTTGAAGTTATCGCTGAAAAACTGGAAAGGACTGAAAAAGCAGTAATGGCGAAAGCAACAAGGATTGGCGCTGACATTGTTAGCCGACTTCGTGGAAGACGATGGACAAGAGCCGAAGTATCACTTTTCGGTAAGTTCTCCGCAGAAGAAATAGCAATTGCAACCTGCCGCTCAATTTATTCAGTAAGAGCTATGCGATACAAGCTAAAAAAACTCGATGAAGAAAGAGCAGGCATACGAATAAATTAACATGGAGTAATTAACAATGAAGCTAAACATCGACCTCGGCAAATACGTTATTACTGGAACAAAACACGACCTGATTCTTAATGAAAGAGGAATTATCAAAGAAGGTGAGAATGCAGGGAAAGAAACACTAAGCCGTATCGGTTATTACAGCAAGTTTGAGCATCTGGTCAAAGAGTTATGCAACCGTGAAATCCTGTTATCTCAGGCGCAGACGCTACAGGATATTCAGCAGCATATCGAAACTTTAGGTATGTCACTTAGCATGGCTATTGACCAGTTCGTGGAGAGTAAACCATGAGAGGACTTGCATACAATCCCGGCATTCTTCCGGCAGAAATGATTATTCGCCAACGCGTAAAGCCAATGCCATCGAGAGAGGAATTGCTTAAGAGAAATTCTTTTCCATCAGTGAATCAAAACAAATATCTGAATGCGATGTTGCGCAAAGGAGGCAACCAGTGAGCAAGATTGACTATCAGGCACTGCGTGCTAAGGCAGAAAAAGCAACGTGTGGCGAGTGGTCGCTCGAATATGGAAAGGGCCGATTTGATAGTGATGATGCACTAATTCATCGTGAAGTTGCTGGATATATTCCTATTTGCAGAATTGAAGGAGCGCATCCTGAAAGTGGTTTCGATGAAGATTTCCAAATGGAACAGCAGGCCAATGCTGAATTCATCGCCGCAGCCAATCCGGCTACCGTGCTGACACTGCTGGACGAGCTGGAAACAGCAAAAAAGCGCATAGCAGAACTGGAAGCCGAACCTGTAAGACAAACTTACAAGTTGCCACAAACGCAGTTTGAACAAGTTGCTGACCTCTACGAAATGCAATTTGATGACGGACGCACTTGTGCCTTTCATACTGATGTGCAAAAGGCTGCGCAATGGCTTCAGGCATGCGACGGAAACAGGGTTCAGGAATACGTGAAGCTGGAGCGATTGCGTAATGCGCTATCGGGCAACTCTCCGGTAACTCCGGATGGTTGGGTTATGGTGCCGAAGAGACTAACTATTGAGAACGGCGCTAAAGGTGCACTTTCTGGTGAGTTTTCAGAAACAGTATTCACTAACTGCCCGGAATGTTTTGGTGATGATGATTGCGAAACTTGTGACTGCAGCGGGATAATCGAAATCAAGGTTCCAGTCAGTTGGACAACTATCAAAACTATTTGGGCTAAAGGGTGTGAGCACTTTTCAATAGTAGCACCGCAGCAAGATGGGGATGAAAACAAGCCCTTATAACTTAAAAGCATAAAAAAATCGCTTATAGACTAAAAGGAATCTACGTCAAATGTTACTATATTTCAATGCGTTATAATGACCCCGTCCATAAAATGGGGAGACACAAAATGTTCAAACACTGCATCACCAAGTGTGGAAGCACACCTGACATCCACGCTTTTATTAATGAAGATGGTAAGCTTGTTGTTGAGAGGAGTGGTCATTTTATTAGCAAACAACTTATCATTACCTCTCCAGCGGAGATGGCCGGGGAATGGATAGTTTCTGAACCAGAGGAGTGGCACACCCCTCTTCCTTATGGCCCTCAGGGACTGATTTATAACCGTTATGTTCAGAAGGAGGCGGGTTGACAATGCCAGGCATAACATCGCCGAGCAATCGAAAGAAAAACAGAACAAGGTAAACGTTGACCTTGCAGCATCAGGCGTGGCGTACAGAGAGCGCCTTAACATACCTGTTATCTGAGCAGGTAGCACGAGAGCAACCTGAGCACTCACGCGAGTATTTCATGGAGCGCGTCAGATACTATCGCGAGCAGTCGTTAAACCTGCCCAAGGGAAGCAACCCATGGTATATCGAGATGGATGAACAGAACGCCAAGAAGTAAGCGCAATTTGAACGAATGCGAACCCGCCGAGTGCGGGTTTTCTTTTATCTGAACTCGTTACGGCGGGTTTTGTTTTATGGAGACAAAAAATGTCAGATTTGGCTATGAAGATTTTGAAATGGCAATCGACTGGCGATGTCGGCATCAGTAGCGCAACTCTTGCCTCAATCGCATGTGGACTGAAAAAGAATATCTATGGTCATCACTTCGGCGCTCCACATGACGCAGCAGACTTCCGGCGATGCGTTGCGCTTGTTGAGCAGATTCCAGAAATCAGAGATTCATTCGACAAGGTTGCAAAGCGCGTTCCGGCATTCAAAGGCATCCTCAACGAATGGGATTCTCTCGTTGCTCTGTTGAAGTCTGAAATGAAGATACACGGAAACAAAGCACCAGAGACTTACAGAAGAATCAGAGAACTACGCAAGGACTAACTATGGAATCATACAGCCTCACACTCGATGAGGCCTGTCATTTTCTCAAGATATCCAGACCGACTGCCGTTAACTGGATACGCACAGGGCGTCTTCAGGCAACACGCAAAGATCCCACTAAGAATAAATCTCCTTACCTCACAACACGACAAGCCTGCATTGCGGCGCTTCAGTCTCCGCTGCATACTGTCCAGGTGAGCGCGGGTGATGGCATAACAGAGGAAAGAAAATGTCACTCTTCCGCAGAGGTGAAATATGGTACGCCAGTTTCACATTGCCGAACGGTAAAAGATTTAAACACTCTCTTGGAACAAAGGACAAAAGGCAGGCGACAGAACTCCATGACAAGCTAAAGGCTGAAGCATGGCGGGTCAGCAAACTTGGTGAAATACCTGATATAACGTTCGAGGAAGCGTGTGTCAGGTGGCTTGAAGAGAAAGCACATAAAAAATCACTGGACGATGACAAAAGCCGGATCGGATTCTGGCTTCAACATTTCGCAGGAATGCAACTAAGAGACATTACTGAATCAAAAATTTATTCAGCAATGCAGAAAATGACGAACCGGCGTCATGAGGAAAACTGGAAACTCAGGGCAGAAGCATGCAGAAAAAAAGGGAAACCTGTTCCAGAATACACGCCAAAACCAGCGTCTGTTGCAACAAAGGCTACGCATCTTTCATTTATAAAAGCCCTGCTAAGAGCCGCAGAGCGTGAATGGAAAATGCTGGATAAGGCACCAATTATTAAAGTGCCTCAACCAAAGAATAAACGAATCCGCTGGCTGGAGCCTCACGAAGCACAAAGACTGATTGATGAATGTCCAGAGCCATTAAAGTCTGTTGTTGAATTTGCACTGGCAACAGGCTTAAGACGCTCGAACATCATCAACCTTGAATGGCAACAAATAGACATGCAGCGCCGGGTGGCATGGATAAACCCGGAAGAGAGTAAATCAAACCGCGCAATTGGCGTTGCGCTGAATGATACTGCATGTCGAGTATTGAAAAAACAAATCGGGAATCATCACCGTTGGGTATTTGTGTACAAGGAAAGCTGTACCAAACCAGACGGAACGAAAGCGCCAACAGTCAGGAAGATGCGGTATGACGCAAACACAGCCTGGAAAGCGGCGCTGAGGCGAGCAGGTATTGATGATTTCAGATTTCACGACTTGAGACACACCTGGGCAAGTTGGCTGGTTCAAGCCGGAGTCCCGTTGTCAGTGTTACAGGAAATGGGAGGCTGGGAGTCTATCGAAATGGTTCGTCGATATGCTCACCTTGCACCTAATCACCTTACCGAACACGCACGGCAAATAGACTCGATCCTGAACCCATCGGTCCCAAATTTGTCCCAGTCAAAAAATAAGGAAGGTACTAATGATGTGTAACTTATTGATTTAAATGGTGCCGATAATAGGAGTCGAACCTACGACCTTCGCATTACGAATGCGCTGCTCTACCAACTGAGCTATATCGGCCCTGAAAGGACATGTTCACGAACGTGAATCACGGTGGACAAGGTTAAAACTAACCGGGCGATGCGTCAATGGCCTTGTGAATCAAATGGCTACTTTTGCATCACCCGGTTTTATTTACGCACGAATGGTGTAATCACCAATGCCGATCCACTTGTAAGTGGTCAGTGCTTCCAGCCCCATTGGGCCACGCGCGTGGAGTTTTTGTGTGCTTACCGCCACTTCCGCACCCAGTCCAAACTGGCCGCCGTCGGTAAAACGCGTAGAGGCGTTAACGTAAACAGCGGACGAATCCACTTCGTTAACAAAACGCTGGGCGTTGCGCATATCGCGGGTCAGGATCGCATCGGAGTGTTGCGTGCCGTGTTCACGAATATGGGCGATGGCATCGTCAAGATCGCTGACGATTTTGACGTTCAAATCTAATGACAGAAACTCATCGTCATACTCTTCGGCTTTAACAGCAACCACCTTCGCGGGGCCTGCCTGCAACTGCGCCAGTGCAGCTGCATCTGCGTGTAACGTCACGCCGCTTTCCGCCATTTGTTTGCTAAATGCGGGCAGGAAACTATCGGCGATGTTTTTATTCACCAGCAACGTTTCTACCGTATTACATGTGCTCGGACGCTGAGTTTTCGCGTTGACGATGACTTTCAGGGCTTCAGCGATCTCTGCACTTTCATCAACGTAAATATGGCATACGCCTATACCGCCTGTGATCACCGGGATTGTCGACTGTTCGCGGCACAGCTTATGCAAACCAGCGCCACCGCGCGGGATCAGCATGTCGATGTATTTATCCATACGCAGCATTTCACTGACCAACGCGCGGTCAGGATTATCAATTGCCTGTACTGCACCTGCCGGTAAACCGCAGGATTTCAGGGCGTCCTGAATCACCGCCACCGTTGCAGCGTTAGTGCGACAGGTTTCTTTGCCGCCACGCAGGATCACCGCGTTACCCGTTTTCAGGCACAGCGAAGCGACATCAACCGTCACGTTCGGCCGCGCTTCATAAATCACGCCAATCACGCCCAACGGTACGCGACGACGCTCCAGACGCAGGCCACTGTCCAGCACGCCACCATCGATTACCTGCCCCACCGGATCGGCGAGGTTACACACCTGGCGCACATCGTCGGCAATGCCTTTCAGCCGTGCGGGCGTCAGTGCCAGACGGTCAAGCATCGCTTCGCTAAGGCCATTGGCACGCGCGTCAGCAACATCCTGGGCGTTAGCGTTGAGGATGCTTTCGCTTTGTGCTTCCAGTTCATCGGCGATTTTTTCCAGCACGCGATTTTTTTCGCGGCTGGAGAGTTGCGCTAATTTATACGAGGCTTGCTTCGCGGCAATGCCCATTTGTTCCAGCATCAGCCTGCTCCTTAACGGGTAATCATGTCATCACGGTGAACGGCAACCGGGCCGTATTCATATCCCAGTATTGCATCAATTTCTTGCGAGTGGTGTCCAGCAATACGGCGTAATGCATCGCTGTTGTAACGACTGACGCCGTGGGCGATATCGCGACCTTCGAGGTTGCAAATGCGGATGACTTCACCACGCGAGAAATTGCCAGTCACGCTTTTAATGCCTTTCGGCAACAGGGAGCTGCCGCGTTCAAGAATAGCGGCAGTTGCCCCTTCATCTACCGTGATTTCACCCGCCGGCGGCGCACCGAAAATCCAGCGTTTACGGTTTTCTAATGGCGTTGCCTGGGCATGGAACAGCGTACCGACGGAAATGCCTTCCATCACATCACCAATAACGCCCGGCTTGCTGCCCGCGGCAATAATAGTGTCGATGCCCGCACGGCAAGCCACGTCCGCGGCCTGCAATTTAGTGCTCATGCCGCCGGTTCCAAGACCTGAAACGCTGTCACCGGCGATCGCGCGCAGTGCGTCATCAATGCCGTAAACATCTTTAATCAGTTCTGCCTGCGGATTGCTGCGCGGGTCAGCGGTATACAAACCTTTTTGATCGGTCAGCAGCAGCAGTTTATCGGCACCCGCCAGAATCGCCGCCAGCGCAGAAAGGTTGTCGTTGTCACCAACTTTAATTTCTGCCGTAGCGACAGCATCGTTCTCATTGATTACTGGAACGATGTTGTTATCGAGCAGTGCACGCAGCGTATCGCGGGCGTTCAGGAAGCGTTCACGGTCTTCCATATCGGCACGGGTCAGCAGCATCTGCCCGACGTGAATGCCATAAATCGAAAACAGCTGTTCCCACAGTTGAATCAGTCGACTCTGCCCTACCGCCGCCAGCAGTTGTTTTGAGGCGATAGTCGCTGGCAGTTCCGGGTAACCCAGGTGCTCACGTCCGGCGGCAATCGCGCCCGACGTCACAATGACTATCCGATGCCCGGCGGCATGTAACTGCGCGCACTGGCGAACAAGTTCAACGATATGGGCACGGTTCAGGCGGCGCGATCCGCCTGTTAGCACACTGGTGCCGAGTTTTACCACCAGCGTCTGGCTGTCACTCATGATTCTCTGCCATTCAATTTTAGGAAAAATGATATCAAACGAACGTTTTAGCAGGACTGTCGCCGGTTGCCAACCATCTGCGAGCAAAGCATAGCGTTTTGTTGCGCGGGATCAGCAAGCGTAACGGCAGTTGTTTACGCTTTTATTACAGATTTAATAAATTAGCACATTTTAAGAATATTATTAAGCTGTAATATATCTTTAACAATTTCACGTTAAAAACTTTCCTGTTTTCAACGGGACTCTCCCGAAGAATATTCGCGCGTTAATTAAAATCAGGAATGAAAATGAAAAAGAGCACTCTGGCATTAGTGGTGATGGGTATTGTGGCATCTGCATCCGTACAGGCCGCAGAAGTATATAACAAAGACGGTAATAAACTTGATATTTATGGCAAAGTTAAAGCCATGCATTATATGAGTGATAATGACAGTAAAGATGGCGACCAGAGTTATATCCGCTTTGGTTTTAAAGGTGAAACACAAATTAACGATCAACTGACTGGTTATGGTCGTTGGGAAGCAGAGTTTGCTGGTAATAAAGCAGAGAGCGATACCGCACAGCAAAAAACACGTCTCGCTTTTGCCGGATTGAAATATAAAGATTTAGGTTCTTTCGATTATGGTCGCAACCTGGGCGCGTTGTATGACGTGGAAGCCTGGACCGATATGTTCCCGGAATTTGGTGGCGACTCCTCGGCGCAGACCGATAACTTTATGACCAAACGTGCCAGCGGGCTGGCGACTTATCGTAACACCGACTTCTTCGGCGTTATCGATGGCTTGAATTTAACCTTGCAATATCAAGGGAAAAACGAAAATCGCGATGTGAAAAAGCAGAATGGCGATGGCTTCGGCACCTCGTTAACCTATGACTTCGGCGGCAGCGATTTCGCCATCAGTGGGGCCTATACCAACTCTGATCGCACCAACGAGCAAAACCAGCAAAGCCGTGGCACGGGCAAGCGCGCAGAAGCGTGGGCAACGGGCCTGAAATACGATGCTAATAATATTTATCTGGCCACCTTCTATTCTGAAACACGCAAAATGACGCCAATCTCTGGCGGCTTTGCCAATAAGACGCAGAACTTTGAAGCGGTCGCACAATATCAATTCGACTTTGGTCTGCGTCCATCGCTAGGTTATGTGCTATCGAAAGGGAAAGATATTGAAGGCATCGGTGATGAAGATCTGGTCAATTACATCGATGTCGGTGCTACGTATTATTTCAACAAAAATATGTCAGCGTTTGTTGATTATAAAATCAATCAACTGGATAGTGATAATAAGCTGAATATCAACAATGATGATATTGTCGCGGTTGGGATGACGTATCAGTTTTAATGAATATTGCCGGATGCGGCGTGAACGCCTTATCCGGCCAACGAAAACCAATATTTCAGGCCGGAAGAGATGCTCTAACATCGCATCCGGCACATTTCATTCACGCCGTTAACTTCACCGGCTCGTCACGAAAATCATCCGCCGGTTCCAGTTTCAGATTCAACGTCACCAACAGTTCACGCAGCTTCTCGTGAAACTCACGCAAGGTATACTCCAGCCGCTCTACCACTTCGGCATCTTTTACCGGAACACTCGTCCAGTCGCCTGCTTTATCGAACAGACCAAACTGATAGCTGTATGTAAAACGGGATTCCTGCGCTTCCAGTTCCATCCACCAGCCCCAGAACTCACGCACTTCCGGCGCGGGTTTCACGTTGACGCATACAGCCAGACAATCGAAAAAGAATCGATTATCTTCGCACTTACCTTCACGAATATACGGGCCTAGTGCGGTAAATTTTTTGATCAATCTGCTTTTCGGGTGTCCACTCGGTAACGTCATTGCGATCTCCTGTTGTGATGCAACTGTTTTACCAAATTGACAAAATTTAGCAAATTTTTAACACAATCGCTTTTCGATCCAGTTGGTGATTTCCTGAAGCGCCTTGTCAAAATTCCGATACACAGGGTTAAACGGAATCTCTAACAATTTACCATCAGCAGATGACGACGTGATTAAGCGTGAGTCCTCTTCCGGGCTGAACGGATCGTTCTTCCAGTACCCTGATAACATTGGCGTTGGGCAACGACGCCCCAGCAATCCTTGCACTTTTAATGAGTAGCGATTCAGCTCAACACGCAACGCTTCATCAGATGCATCATGCATTCCCAGTCGACTTGCCAGAACGTCAAGATACATTTCTGGCACTTGTTGCTGGCACTTAAAATCACTCAGCAAAGTGTGAACCACCGGGCCAAGACAGGCCACCGCTTTCAAACGTGATGCCTCGAGATAAGCCAGGCGTACAGCAACGTTAGCACCAAAACGGAAACCAAAGGCTGCGACGCGCGTGTGATCTACCCACGGCACGTTTGTCAACGCCTTTAAGACATGTTGGTGCAGTAGGCTGGAATCCTGGGTGAGTTTCCATTTTGAGGAAAAACCGACCGAAGGCATATCAATAGTCAGCATCGCAATGCCGCGCGGTGCAAAATAGCGCTCATAAAGGGAGTAATAGTCTGTTTGCATCGCATCCAGACCACCACACATTAATACTGTCGGGAATGGGCCATCACCTTTTGGCATATGCAAAAAGCCAGTGATGGGCGCGCCCCCCGGAACGGTAAACTCCATTTGCCGCATTGTTCCAGGCAGACGTTGCGCAGCTTCTTCATACGCGCGATTTGACAACGCCTGTACCTGTTCAGCCAGATCATCGCCCTTCAAGTGCGGATAGGCGGCAATATTGTACAACGTAGCTGCGTGCAGCCAGTGACGCCCGCTGAGTTGCGGATCTTCTTCCGCACAGGCTTTCTGTTGCCACACCATCGCCTGGGTGGCCCACTCGTAAATCCAGTTGCCGCCGCGGTAGCCAATCACCGTATCGTATAAATCATTGTCGGTGCGTTCAGCATCGCTCATCACAATGCGCGCCTGGACGTCGAGGATTTCACGCGGATCAACACCGCGCCAGATCCACATCAGGCGGTTAATCATGCGATACCAATGAGGAATATTTTTGCCATCGAGGGCCGACTGCACCGACGGTTGCGCACCGTGGTTAAAACGGCGGACTAGCGTCGAGGTTTCAGGATGTTTAAAGCGGGGTTTGAACAGGGTTTCGCTCAGGTTAGCCTGTGTCATGGATGCAACCTCCAGGAATACTTACTGGAAGCTATTGTAACCTGCCTGACGTTAAAAAGAACAACGCCCGGCAGTGCCAGGCGTTGAAAAGATTAGCGACCAGAGATAGGCGGGACGAACACAACGCCCATATCCCACGGCTGCTCAATCCAGGTATCTTGTGGGATATCAACCACATAATCATCTACCAGAGGACGACCAGCCGGTTTCGCGAAGATAGTCACAAAGTGTGCTTTAGGATACATTTCACGAATCGCAACCGCAGTACCACCGGTATCTACCAGGTCATCAATGACGATGAAGCCTTCGCCATCGCCTTCTGCGCGTTTCAGTACTTTCAGTTCGCGCTGGTTGTCGTGATCGTAGCTGGAAATACATACGGTATCGACATGACGAATACCCAGTTCACGCGCCAGTAACGCACCCGGTACCAGACCGCCACGGCTTACGGCAATAATGCCTTTCCATTGTTCAGAAGGCATCAGTCGGCTTGCGAGTTTACGTGCATGGATCTGCAACATGTCCCAGGTGACGATGTATTTTTCGCTCATGTGAAGTGTCCCAGCCTGTTTATCTACGGCTTAAAAAGTGTTCGAGGGGAAAATAGGTTGCGCGAGATTATAGAGATCTGGCGCACTAAAAACCAGTATTTCACATAAGTCCGCGTCTTTTTACGCACTGCTACTACCTGTCGCTAGATAAAGTGGTATTCTCAAACATATCTCGCAAGCCTGACTTGTGCTGACAACATTTTCTGCTAACCCTGTGACCTGCAATACTGTTTTGCGGGTGATCGACAAGGAGACTTAACGTGTCTGAACTGTCTCAATTATCTCCACAGCCGCTGTGGGATATTTTTGCAAAAATCTGTTCTATTCCTCACCCGTCCTATCATGAAGAGCAACTCGCTGAATACATTGTAGGTTGGGCAAAAGAAAAAGGTTTCCACGTCGAACGCGATCAAGTGGGGAATATCCTGATTCGTAAACCTGCCACCGCAGGTATGGAAAACCGTAAACCGGTTGTCCTGCAGGCTCACCTCGATATGGTGCCGCAAAAAAACAACGACACCGTGCACGACTTCACCAAAGATCCTATCCAGCCTTATATTGATGGCGAATGGGTTAAAGCGCGCGGCACCACGCTGGGTGCAGATAACGGCATTGGTATGGCGTCTGCGCTGGCGGTTCTGGCTGACGAAAACGTGGTTCACGGCCCGCTGGAAGTGCTGCTGACTATGACCGAAGAAGCCGGTATGGACGGCGCATTCGGTTTACAAAGCAACTGGTTGCAGGCTGACATTCTGATTAACACCGACTCCGAAGAGGAAGGTGAAATCTACATGGGTTGCGCGGGGGGTATCGACTTCACCTCCAACCTGCATTTAGATCGTGAAGCGGTTCCAGCTGGCTTTGAAACCTTCAAGTTAACCTTAAAAGGTCTGAAAGGCGGTCACTCTGGTGGCGAAATCCACGTTGGCCTGGGTAACGCGAACAAACTGCTGGTTCGCTTCCTGGCGGGTCATGCAGAAGAACTGGACCTGCGCCTTATCGACTTCAACGGCGGCACACTGCGTAACGCCATCCCGCGTGAAGCCTTTGCGACCATTGCTGTCGCAGCTGATAAAGTCGACGCACTGAAATCTCTGGTGAATACCTATCAGGACATCCTGAAAAACGAGCTGGCAGAGAAAGAGAAAAATCTGGCCTTGTTGCTGGACTCTGTTGCGAACGATAAAGCTGCCCTGATTGCGCAATCTCGCGATACCTTTATTCGTCTGCTGAACGCCACCCCGAACGGTGTTATCCGCAACTCCGATGTAGCCAAAGGCGTGGTTGAAACCTCCCTGAACGTCGGTGTGGTGACCATGACCGACAACAACGTAGAAATTCACTGCCTGATCCGTTCTCTTATCGACAGCGGTAAAGACTACGTGGTGAGCATGCTGGATTCGCTGGGTAAACTGGCTGGCGCGAAAACCGAAGCGAAAGGCGCATATCCTGGCTGGCAGCCGGACGCTAATTCTCCGGTGATGCATCTGGTACGTGAAACCTATCAGCGTCTGTTCAACAAGACGCCGAACATCCAGATTATCCATGCGGGTCTGGAATGTGGTCTGTTTAAAAAACCGTATCCGGAAATGGACATGGTTTCTATCGGGCCAACAATCACCGGTCCACACTCTCCGGATGAGCAAGTTCACATCGAAAGCGTAGGTCACTACTGGACACTGCTGACTGAACTGCTGAAAGAAATTCCGGCGAAGTAATTATTTGATTTGCTGCCGGATGGCGTTTAATCGCCTTCCGGCAGTTTCATCCTTCATTATCCTTCGATAAATGCCATCCCTGTGAACGTTCGTCGTGGGTTGCCACGTTCAATCTGGTGATGGAACATTCGCCGCTGTGATTTCAGCGCCGCGCTATTTTCCTGTTGCTGTTGTTCCAGCTTCCAGGCAATCAGCAATCGCGCCAGCCGTTTGTTGGCATGTTGGCTGCGCTCTGACTGAACCTTCACGCTAATTCCGGTAGCCAGATGCGTGGCGCGTACCGCCGAGTCGGTTTTATTGACATGTTGACCGCCCGGCCCCGACGAACGCAGCGTCTCATACCGGATCGCATCCGATTGTTCCTGCTCATCAGCGGTAAAACGCCCAATGCCCAGAAACCAGTTTTTGCGCCCATGATGAGGCCGATACGGACTCGGGCAAATCCACTGAATAGTGCCGCACCAGCTTTCGCTTAATGCCCATGCGTTGTCGCCATCCAGAGAAATCAGCGCCGAACGCACCGTGTCAGGATAACGCCCGGCTTCGGTTTCCAGCACCGTTACCGCGACGTCTTGTCGGGTAGCTTCTTTAATTAGCCTGTCCAGCGCCTTTTTCACTGCGAGACAACATTCTTCCGGCCCCTGAGCTGAGGAGAGTTGTTGCAAGATCATCCTTTTTTCCCTCCACCGTTTTTGAGCGTTAACACCGGACGCAGCCGCGCGACAGGAATAATTAAGCCGGCCTGCACCAGACATTGCACCACGCTTTCAGCCGATTTATAGGCTTGTGGCGCTTCTTCGAAGATGAGTTGCTTATCGCGACAAATTACCCGACTGCCAAGTTCAGTCCGCGAGAGCTGCGTCGCCGTGTATTTCGCTGCCAGATGCCCTTTACACTCGGTGCGCCCCCATTTACGCCCTGCCCCATGCGCCAGCGAGTGGAGCGTTTTTTCGTTCGCAACAGGCTGTACAAGCCAGGAGTAATCACCGCGTGAACCGGGAATAATCACCAGCCCATTGTCATCTGGCGTTGCCCCTTTACGATGCAGCCAACCTTGTTGATCGCCGATTTGACACGCGCTAACAAAGTTATGCGCCACATCCAGAACCGAATTTCCGGTGGCCTTCACCTGTTGCATTATGCGCAAAGCGATCAGCTGGCGATTAATACGCGCAAACGCCAGCGCATCGTCATGTTCCGCAATATACCGTAGCGCGTCGTCACAGCCTTCTGGCAAACCATGATGCGAAAACGAGGCAATATGCCGCTGTAAAATAGACTGCCCCAACCCCCGCGAGCCGCTATGAACCAGCAGTTGCAGATGCTGCGCATCCAGACCTGCCTGTGCAAACAACTCAGCGTTGATGATTTGATCAACTTGTTGCAGTTCTGCGAAGTGGTTACCGCCACCGATAGAGCCAAGCGAGCTGCGCCACGGATGCTGTGCAAATGCTGACGGCAGGTTTTCCTCCAGCCAGCTTTCTTCAGCAACGTCATCCAAAGCTGATAATCGCTTTTCAAACTTATCGGCGTTGTATTTGCGAGCGAGAATATCTGTTTGCCATAGCGCCATGCCGCAGCCGATATCATTGCCGACCAGTGCCGGGTAAAAACGGCCTGCGGAGAAGAACGCTGCGCCAATCGGGTAGCCGCGTCCGGGGTGTAAATCTGGCATCCCTACTACGCGCTGCATGTTGGGTAAATTTGCCGTGGTGTGTAATTGTTGGATCGCTAAACTCTCGATCCACAGGTCATCAGATGCGATGGTAAATACCGCATCGGATAAGGGACGAATATAATTGCCCATATACCATTCCGTAAATAGACTCGTCATACTTCAAGTTGCATGTGCTGCGACTCGAATTATTGAGAGTAACAATTAAAAAATCAGGAAATGGCAGACGAATCCAGGGCAAGAAAAAAAGAATTAATCCTGGAAAGGTCTGCAAAGAGTCATTGATAAAGGATTTGTCATGATTTACCTCCTTGCAGTTTGTGGAATAAGAAAACGCGCACATACTAGGCTTGCGTTATTTTCATTGCAAGCTGGATTTAATGTTGCTGTTTATAACGCATATAAAAATTAATAAACCACTCTCCCCGACATTCAACGCGTTGCTGCTTAACTGTCTGAAAACCATAACGTTCAAAAAAGGGTTTTGCGGTTATGCTTGCGTCCACCGTAAGTTCGGATTCAGACTTAATCAAAGGTTTTAACAAAGCGCTGGCAACCCCACGGCGGGTGTATTCAGGGTCAACAAATAACATATCGATATAGTGTTCAACGCAGGTAATAAAGCCGACCAGTTTTGCATTAATGACTGCAACCCGCACTTGTGATTTCGCGAGTTTCTCCTTCCAGCGAGATTCGTCAATCTGCGCCCAGGCGGCAATTTGTTGTGGTGAATAATGCTGACTGGCAGTCATCGTAACCGCTCTAATGAAAATAGCGCATAGTTGCTGAAAATCGCCAGGCTGATAGTCTCTTATTTGTATGTTATTCATAATCCCAGCACCAGTTGTCTTTCCATTTGCGGGTCAAGCAACGTCACATGCAGCCCCACCAGTCGCACACCGCGCCCGCCGCGGCGTTCATCCCAGGTTTTACGCGCGGTGGCGATTAAGTCAGCTTTATTCAGCCGCGGCCAGACGTGCTCCTGAGTGGTTTGCTGAAAATCATCAAACTTTAATTTCACCCCCTGGCGAGCAATCAGTAAATCAGGTTTTACCTTTGCCAGACGGCGTTCAAGTTCCGGATACAGCCGCTCGATAATCGCTTCACATTCAGACCAGTGATGAATATCTTCCGCCATCGTGCGTTCCACGCCGACGGATTTTCGTAACCGTTCGCTGTTAACGTCGCGCTCGTCAATCCCCTGACTACGCTCCCACAAAATGCGGCCAAATTTGCCAAAGCGTTTAAGCAGAGTCACCAGATCACACTTTTGTACATCACCGCAGGTCCGCAGCCCCATCGCTTCCAGTTTTGCCGCCGAGACTTTGCCGACGCCGGGAATTTTTGCCAGCGGTAAGGTTTGCAGAAATGCCGGAACTTCTGCCGGAGTAATCACAAACTGGCCGTTGGGTTTATTCATGTCGGAGGCGATTTTGGCGAGAAACTTGACCGGCGCAATGCCCGCAGATGCCGTCAGTTGCAGCTCGTTGAAAATCGTCTGGCGGATTTCCTGGGCGATGAGGGTCGCAGAACCGTGGCAATGGACGCTATCGGTGACATCGAGATAAGCCTCATCCAGTGACAGCGGTTCAATGCGCGAGGTGTAGCGCGAGAAAATTTCGCGGATATGATTTGAGGCTTCTTTGTAGGCGTCAAAGCGCCCCGGAAGCAAGGTGAGATGTGGGCATAATTTGAGCGCCATCCCTGTCGGCATAGCGCTACGTACGCCAAATTTACGCGCGGGATAATTGGCGGTGCTGATCACCCCCCGACGTTCGCGGCTGCCGCCAATAGCAATAGGGATATCGCGCAGGGCGGGATTGTCGCGCATCTCCACCGCTGCGAAAAAGCAGTCCATATCCACATGAATGATTTTACGCATTGCTCACCTCTCAACACTGGTAAAGTATACAGTGATTTCAGGGTTTGAGAAATGCGTAAAGATTCAGCATTTAACGCGTTCGCTGCGAAAGCACCTGCTGCTTATCCAGCTTTTGTACCAGCGGCTGCACCACTTTATCCCCATGCTGACCAAAGTATTGATACAGCGTATCGGACGCACTTTTGGTCAGCACCATAATCTCAATGCGCCGATTACCCGCGCTTTGCGGATTTTTGGCATCCAGCAGCATCTGGTCCGCCATTGCGCTTACCTGCATCACTTTATCTTCCGGCATTCCGGCCTCTTCCAGCACCCGACGAGCCGAAAGCGCGCGATCGCCCGAAAGGTTCCAGTTGTTGTAGATATTGTTTTTGTAGGCCATCGCATCGGTATGCCCGGTAATAATAATTTTGTTATCGAGCGAGTCGAACACTGGCGCGAGCTCCACCAGCAGCGTTTTAAAGAACGGCATAATCTGCGCGCTGCCGCGCTCAAACATATTGCGGTTCTGGTCGTCTTTAATCAGCACGCGTAATCCCTGCGGGACAATCTCCATCTCCAGATTCGCTTCCATATGCGCATCACGGGCAATAGTGTTGATACTGGTTGCCAGCTCGCCAAGCTCGGTGGCGGATTTCTTCTTCAGCAGCGCCGTTTTCTCATTCACATCACGCGCTTTTTTCTCCGTCTCTTCCGGCACCGCCACGGTGGCAGGTTTTGGCGGATGAGACGGGCTGATTTTATTTAACGGCGACAGCCCGCCACCATTGAAAATCGACTGCCCGTGCAGCGCGGCGATAATGCTTTCACGCTCGGATTTACTGACGCTGTTGACAATCAACTTTATCGTCGTCACCAAAGGGGCCGAGCGTATTTCCGAGGTTTCTGCCCGCTTTACTCTGGACGCGATGCCCGGCAAACAGATGGCGATTGACGCCGATCTTAACGCCGGATTGATCAACCAGGCGCAGGCGCAAACCCGGCGTAAAGATGTTGCCAGCGAGGCTGATTTCTACGGCGCAATGGACGGGGCATCGAAGTTTGTGCGCGGGGACGCCATCGCCGGGATGATGATTCTGGCGATCAACCTGATCGGCGGTGTCTGCATCGGGATCTTTAAATACAACCTGAGCGCCGATGCCGCCTTCCAGCAGTATGTGCTGATGACCATTGGTGACGGCCTGGTGGCGCAGATCCCTTCCCTGCTGCTCTCCACTGCGGCGGCGATTATTGTCACCCGCGTCAGCGACAACGGCGATATCGCCCACGACGTGCGCCACCAGTTGCTGGCAAGCCCGTCGGTACTCTACACCGCCACCGGGATTATGTTTGTGCTGGCGGTGGTGCCGGGGATGCCGCACCTGCCGTTTTTGCTGTTCAGCGCCCTGCTGGGTTTTACCGGCTGGCGAATGAGCAAACAGCCGCAGGCGGCGGAGGCGGAAGAGAAAAGCCTCGAAACACTGACCCGCACCATCACCGAAACCAGCGAGCAACAGGTCAGTTGGGAAACGATACCGCTGATCGAGCCCATCAGCTTAAGCCTCGGCTACAAGCTGGTGGCACTGGTCGATAAAGCACAGGGCAACCCGCTCACCCAGCGGATTCGCGGCGTGCGGCAGGTGATATCCGACGGTAACGGCGTGCTGCTGCCGGAGATCCGCATTCGGGAAAACTTCCGCCTCAAGCCCAGCCAGTACGCCATTTTCATCAACGGTATTAAGGCCGATGAAGCGGATATTCCGGCGGATAAACTGATGGCGCTGCCCTCCAGCGAAACCTACGGCGAGATAGACGGCGTATTGGGGAACGACCCGGCGTACGGGATGCCGGTGACCTGGATCCAGCCTGCGCAGAAAGCGAAGGCGCTGAATATGGGGTATCAGGTGATCGACAGCGCCAGCGTGATTGCTACCCACGTGAATAAGATTGTGCGCAGCTATATTCCTGATTTGTTTAACTATGACGATATTACGCAGTTGCATAACCGTTTGTCGTCGATGGCACCGCGCCTGGCGGAGGATTTGAGCGCGGCGCTCAATTACAGCCAGTTGCTGAAAGTGTACCGCGCGCTGCTGACCGAAGGCGTTTCCCTGCGCGATATCGTCACCATCGCCACCGTACTGGTCGCCAGTAGCACCGTCACCAAAGATCATATTTTGCTGGCCGCCGATGTGCGTCTGGCGCTGCGGCGCAGCATTACTCATCCGTTCGTTCGCAAGCAGGAGCTGACGGTGTATACGCTGAATAATGAGCTGGAAAATCTGCTGACCAACGTAGTGAATCAGGCACAACAGGGCGGGAAAGTGATGCTCGACAGCGTACCGGTGGACCCGAATATGCTCAACCAGTTCCAGAGCACGATGCCGCAGGTAAAAGAGCAGATGAAAGCGGCGGGGAAAGATCCGGTGCTGCTGGTGCCGCCGCAGCTGCGCCCTTTGCTGGCGCGTTATGCAAGGTTGTTTGCGCCGGGGCTGCATGTGCTGTCGTATAACGAAGTGCCGGACGAGCTGGAGTTGAAGATTATGGGGGCGTTGAGTTGATTGGGGATTCTTTTCCATGCTTTGCACCATCTGACACCATTGATTGACGTCACACTGCAAACAGACTACGATGACACCATACAATGACGTCATGGATTGATAGTATGATTAAGGTCAGCGCGCTAGGCTCTCGTCATAGAAAAACATTCGACGATGTAATGACGGAGCCGCCAAAATCTGGAATTAAATGGGATGATGTTGTTGCACTCATTAAAGCGGTGGGTGGAACAATAAAAAATAACAATGGTTCCAGAAGGAAATTTCAGATTGGTACGACCAAATTCAGTACTCATGAGCCACATCCAAAGAATGTGATGGATAAAGGCGCAGTAACAGGTCTTAAGGAGTGGTTTGTTAACTGTGTAGGGGTAGATTATGAATAAAGCATCAAACATTATCACCATTAAAGGTCAACCGGCTGCAGTAACATTTGAAGCTGATATCAACGCATTTCGCGGCAAATTCCTCAATGTAAATGGTTATTGCGACTTTGTGGCGACAAGCATTGAGGCATTGTACCGGGAAGGTGAAAGTGCGCTGGATGAGTGGATGGCGGATTGTGAAGAGGACGGCATTTCCCCTTTTCGTGAAGAAGAAGAGCAAAAACGCCTGACGCTTCGTGTTCCTCATCACATCGATTCACGGCTGACCATTGTCGCCAGACAACATTCCATTTCAAAAAATCAGCTTATTGTTGATGTATTAGAACGTGAGTTTTCATCCCAGATGTAAACAGGTCGGATGCCATATGGCATCCGATTTTTTGCCTGATCGTCAGTATTCTCCATTTACAAAATCGTCTCTTCCGTCAAAATCCGTCGCGCGCCCAAAAAATGGTCCTGCCAGAAAGGTTCGGCTAATCGGCTTATCCGAATGGTTTCCCCGGTACGTGGCGACTCGATAAACTGACCGTCTCCCAAATACACGCCCATATGATCGGCTATCTCGCGGCTGTGGATATGGAAAAACAGCAAATCTCCCCGGCGCAGCTCGTTATTCGCCACAATCGTTGCCCGATGGTAGTGATACATCTCATTGGCCGTGCGCGGGAGCTTCGCCTCAAGGATCTTGTTGTAGGCATAAAAAACCAACCCGCTACAGTCGAAGCCTTGATCGGGCCGCGTGCCGCCCCAGACGTAAGGCTTGCCAAGCTGCTGCTCCAGGCGGTGAATCGCCACTTCGGTGATGTTATGCAGGTGATTGCTGCTTAAAAAGTGGTTGTTTTCCGCCAGCGCCTGCCAGCGTCTGTCACTCGCCTTGAGCGGCGCAGGAAACCATTCTGGATGCTGTTTTATCTGCTCCCGGTTGTGCTGGCGTAGCGCCCTTCTGCTTTCGGCATTGCCTTCCACAATATAGCTGGCCTGTTTTTTCAGATAGGTTTGGTACTGTTTTAATAAACGCGCACGGTTTTGCATCCGCTGGCGGGCGGCGTAGCTGAAAGAGATATGTGATGTGGTGGCGCTGGCAAATGAAGGAAGCAAAAGGGACAAAGAAAACACGCCCAGGCGCAGCAATCTGTCGTGAGAGAACAAATACATGAAGGATATAAACCGGCTGAATGAAGATGAGAATATTAGAGGAAAGGAAGGAGAAGCGGGATTATTAATTGCTTATTTGCATATTACTATCGAGGTTTCATAACCTTAGGAAATAAGAAATAAACCCGCTTTACATGCGCTTTTCGGACTTTTGAAAATCGCCACTTATGCTAAATTTGTAAACCCAGCGCCGACAGGCTTGCGTAAAACTCTTTTGGTGATAATGTGAGCCTTCCAAATCCAGACTATTCCGATTTGGGATCTATTTTGCCGTCCTGGCGTGTATAACCGTTTTATCAAGGAATAAGCAGTATGCGTAAAATCGCATTAATTCTTGCGATGTTGTTGATCCCGTGCGTTTCATTTGCCGGTTTGCTGGGCAGCAGTAGCTCTACCACGCCTGTGAGCAAAGAGTATAAGCAGCAGTTGATGGGATCCCCTGTCTACATCCAGATCTTCAAGGAAGAACGTACGCTCGATCTCTACGTCAAAATGGGCGAGCAATATCAGCTGCTCGACAGTTATAAAATCTGTAAATATTCCGGCGGGTTAGGACCAAAACAGCGTCAGGGCGATTTTAAAAGTCCGGAAGGGTTTTATAGCGTTCAGCGTAATCAGTTAAAACCAGACAGCCGTTACTACAAAGCGATTAATATTGGTTTCCCCAATGCCTATGACCGTGCGCATGGTTATGAAGGGAAATACCTGATGATCCACGGCGATTGTGTTTCCATCGGCTGCTACGCAATGACCAATCAGGGTATTGATGAGATCTTCCAGTTCGTTACTGGTGCGCTGGTGTTTGGTCAGTCAAGTGTGCAGGTGAGCATTTACCCATTTCGCATGACCGACGCCAACATGCAGCGTCATAAGTATTCCAACTTTAAGGACTTCTGGGAGCAACTGAAGCCGGGCTATGACTACTTTGAACAGACCCGTAAGCCACCGACCGTTTCTGTGGTCAATGGCCGTTACGTGGTCAGCAAGCCGTTGAGCCACGAAGTGGTGCAACCACAGCTGGCATCAAACTACACGCTCCCCGAGGCAAAATAAGCGCCATTCGCCTGGCATAATCTTTTGCCAGGTTTCATTGCCCGTCAGCGGCTGTGTCGCAATCACCGTGACCACATCATTCGGTGTGGTCTGCGAGCTGAAGTCGATTTCCACATCCTGATCCAGCAACGTTGCCACGCCAAACGGCGCGCGGCGGGTGATCCAGTGCAGATTGGTCGAGCAATACGCCATTACATAGCGCCCATCCGAAAGCAGCATGTTGAAAACGCCCTTCTGCCGCAGTTCGTCCGCCAGTGAGGCGATATATTTAAACACTGCTGCCATGTTGCCCGGCGTGCGCGGGTAACGCTGCGTTAATTTATGCAGCAGCCAGCAAAAGGCTTTTTCGCTATCGGTTTCACCGACCGGACGGAAGTTGCCGGTTTCCAGTGATTTGTAGCCCGTCAATTGCCCGTTATGGGCGTACGTCCAGTTGCGTCCCCATAACTCGCGGGTAAATGGGTGAGTATTTTCCAGCGCCACCTCGCCCCGATTGGCCTGGCGAATATGAGCCACAACCGAACAGGATTTTATCGGGTAGTCCTGAACAAGTTTGGCGATGGGGGAATTAAAGCTGGGTTGTGGATCTTTAAATGTGCGACAGCCTTTACCTTCGTAAAAGGTAATGCCCCAGCCATCTTTATGTGGCCCGGTTCCACCACCACGCTGCACAAGCCCGGTGAAACTAAAGCAGATATCGGTAGGGACGTTGGCGCTCATCCCGAGCAATTCGCACATCGGTAACCTCCACAACAGCGGGAGCGCATGGCCCCCGGCGAAGATTGATTTAAGAATTTTCAGGTCGGATGCGGCGTAAACGCCTTATCCGGCCTACGCCAGACTTACTTAACCATCTCTTTTTCAATCAACTGGATCAGGATATGGATCACTTTAATGTGGATCTCCTGAATGCGGTCGGCATAACCAAAGTGCGGAACGCGAATTTCGATATCCGCCGTGCCAGCCATTTTACCGCCGTCTTTACCGGTCAGGGTGATCACTTTCATCCCCTTCTCACGCGCCGCCGCAATCGCTTTGATCACGTTTGCAGAGTTACCAGAGGTGGAGATCCCCAGCAGCACATCGCCTTCGCGTCCTACTGCTTCAACGTAGCGGGAGAAAATATCGTTAAAGCCAAAATCGTTGCCAACACAGGTGATGTGGCTGACATCTGAAATGGCAATCGCCGGATAGCCCGGACGGTTTTCACGGTAGCGACCGGTCAACTCTTCGGCAAAGTGCATGGCGTCGCAATGGGAGCCGCCGTTGCCACAGGAAAGCACCTTGCCACCGGCTTTAAAGCTGTCTGCTAACAGGACCGCCGCGCGCTGAATGGCGTGAATATTGGCGTCATCTTTTAAAAAGTTAGCCAGCGTTTCCGCCGCTTCGTTCAGTTCGTTACGAATAAGATCCTGGTACATGAGGATATCCTTCAGCATAAATGAATTAGACAAAATGCAGTGTACCGGATACCACCAAAAGCGAGAAGACCAGCGCGGTGGAATGACCAGGACTTTTTGACCCGAAGTGCGGATAAAAACAGCAACAATGTGAGCTTCGTTGTAATTATATTGTAAACACATTGCTAAATGTTTTTACATCCACTACAACCATATCATCACAAGTGGTCGGACCTCCTACAAGTAAGGGGCTTTTCGTTATGATGATTTTGAGTATTCTCGCTACGGTTGTCCTGCTCGGCGCGTTGTTCTATCACCGCGTGAGCTTATTTATCAGCAGTCTGATTTTGCTCGCCTGGACAGCCGCCCTCGGCGTTGCTGGTCTGTGGTCGGCGTGGGTACTGGTGCCTCTGGCCATTATCCTTGTGCCGTTTAACTTTGCGCCTATGCGTAAGTCGATGATTTCCGCGCCGGTATTTCGCGCTTTCCGTAAAGTGATGCCGCCGATGTCGCGCACTGAGAAAGAAGCGATCGACGCAGGCACCACATGGTGGGAAGGCGATTTGTTCCAGGGCAAGCCGGACTGGAAAAAGCTGCACAACTATCCGCAGCCGCGCCTGACTGCCGAAGAGCAAGCGTTTCTCGACGGCCCGGTAGAAGAAGCCTGCCGGATGGCGAATGATTTCCAGATTACTCATGAGCTGGCGGATCTACCACCGGAGTTGTGGGCGTACCTTAAAGAGCATCGCTTCTTCGCGATGATCATCAAAAAAGAGTACGGCGGGCTGGAGTTCTCAGCTTATGCCCAGTCTCGTGTGCTGCAAAAACTCTCCGGCGTGAGCGGGATCCTGGCGATTACCGTCGGCGTGCCGAACTCATTAGGTCCGGGCGAACTACTGCAACATTACGGCACTGATGAGCAGAAAGATCACTATCTGCCGCGTCTGGCGCGTGGTCAGGAGATCCCTTGCTTTGCACTGACCAGCCCGGAAGCGGGTTCCGATGCGGGCGCGATTCCGGACACCGGGATTGTCTGCATGGGCGAATGGCAGGGCCAGCAGGTGCTGGGGATGCGTCTGACCTGGAACAAACGCTACATTACGCTGGCACCGATTGCGACCGTGCTTGGTCTGGCGTTTAAACTCTCCGACCCGGAAAAACTGCTGGGTGGCGCAGAAGATTTAGGTATTACCTGTGCGCTGATCCCGACCACCACGCCGGGCGTGGAAATTGGTCGTCGCCACTTCCCACTGAACGTACCGTTCCAGAACGGACCGACGCGCGGTAAAGATGTGTTCGTACCGATCGATTACATCATCGGCGGGCCGAAAATGGCCGGGCAAGGCTGGCGGATGCTGGTGGAGTGTCTCTCGGTAGGCCGCGGCATCACCCTGCCTTCCAACTCAACCGGCGGCGTGAAGTCGGTTGCGCTGGCAACGGGCGCGTATGCGCACATTCGCCGTCAGTTCAAAATATCTATCGGTAAGATGGAAGGGATTGAAGAACCGCTGGCGCGTATTGCCGGTAATGCGTACGTAATGGATGCTGCGGCATCGCTGATTACCTACGGCATTATGCTCGGTGAGAAACCTGCCGTGCTGTCGGCTATCGTTAAGTATCACTGTACCCACCGCGGGCAGCAGTCGATTATTGATGCGATGGATATTACCGGCGGTAAAGGCATTATGCTCGGGCAGAGCAACTTCCTGGCGCGTGCTTACCAGGGCGCACCGATTGCCATCACCGTTGAAGGGGCCAACATTCTGACCCGCAGCATGATGATCTTCGGCCAGGGGGCGATTCGTTGCCATCCGTACGTGCTGGAAGAGATGGAAGCGGCGAAGAATAATGACGTCAACGCGTTCGATAAACTGCTGTTCAAACATATCGGCCACGTCGGCAGTAACAAAGTTCGCAGCTTCTGGCTGGGCCTGACGCGCGGTTTAACCAGCAGCACGCCAACCGGCGATGCCACTAAACGCTACTATCAGCACCTGAACCGCCTGAGCGCCAACCTCGCCCTGCTTTCTGATGTCTCGATGGCGGTGCTGGGCGGCAGCCTGAAACGTCGCGAGCGCATCTCGGCCCGTCTGGGTGATATTTTAAGCCAGCTTTACCTCGCCTCTGCCGTTCTGAAGCGTTATGACGACGAAGGCCGTAATGAAGCCGACCTGCCGCTGGTGCACTGGGGCGTACAAGATGCGCTGTATCAGGCTGAACAGGCGATGGATGATTTACTGCAAAACTTCCCGAACCGCGTGGTTGCCGGGCTGCTGAATGTAGTGATCTTCCCGACCGGACGTCATTATCTGGCACCGTCTGACAAGCTGGATCATAAAGTGGCGAAGATTTTACAAGTGCCGAACGCCACTCGCTCACGTATTGGTCGGGGTCAGTACCTGACGCCGAGCGAGCATAATCCGGTTGGTTTACTGGAAGAGGCGCTGGTGGATGTGATTGCCGCCGACCCGATTCATCAGCGGATCTGTAAAGAGCTGGGTAAAAACCTGCCATTTACCCGTCTGGATGAACTGGCGCACAACGCGCTGGCGAAGGGGCTGATTGATAAAGATGAAGCCGCTATTCTGGTGAAAGCTGAAGAAAGCCGTCTGCGTAGTATTAACGTTGATGACTTTGATCCGGAAGAGCTGGCGACGAAGCCGGTAAAGTTGCCGGAGAAAGTGCGGAAAGTTGAAGCCGCGTAATTGAATAACGGAGCCGAAAGGCTCCGTTTCTTTATCCGCTAATTATTTAAAATTAAAGCCATCCGGATGGTTTTCCAGGCTGCCGGTCAACGCCGCGAACAGCACCGTTTTACCATCAATCGAAAGCGCATCGTTCACATTCAACCAGGTGAGTTTCTCTTGCGACGTTTTCTCATCAATAGTCGAGAACAGCCCCGTCATCTGATTAGATTTCTCGGACCACATCACAGCGATACGTTGCGAGCCACAGTCATGCGGTTTGCACGCGCTCATCACCTGATACGTCTCATCTCCCAACGTTACGTTTTGTGCGGGAGTATAAGTACCGCCTTTCATCACCCAGGCAGGCAGCTTATGCCCTTGCACCATCTGATTAAATGCAGCTTTGGTGGTTTCGCCCTTTGCCAGGCTGCTAATGGTTAAATCATCCTGCGCCATTGCACTGGTGGCGATGACCAGTGCGGCGACTGTCATTATTGCCTTAAACATCATTCCTCCCGAGCTTATCCTGCCCATGTTATTAACCTCCTAAAGCCTGGCGATAACACGATAATTTGCAAATCAGATATTTCCAATATCAGCATTTGTTATCAATTTATTCCGCAGTAAGGTAATAGCCTGATAAGGTGTTAAAGTTATAAAACCCTTCGCATAAAGGAGTTGTACACCGTGCCTGGTTTGAAGATTACGCTTTTGCAGCAACCGTTGGTGTGGATGGATGGTCCTGCCAACCTGCGTCATTTTGATCGTCAACTGGAAGGTATTACCGGGCGCGATGTGATCGTTCTACCGGAGATGTTTACCAGCGGCTTTGCCATGGAAGCGGCAGCTTCGTCGCTAGCACAAGATGACGTAGTGAGCTGGATGACCGCCAAAGCGCAGCAGTGCAATGCACTGATTGCAGGCAGTGTTGCATTACAAACGGAGTCTGGTTCGGTTAACCGCTTTTTGCTGGTTGAGCCGGGCGGCACGGTACATTTTTATGATAAGCGTCATCTGTTCCGAATGGCAGATGAGCATCTGCATTATAAAGCGGGCAATGCGCGAGTGATTGTGGAATGGCGCGGCTGGCGTATTTTGCCGCTGGTGTGCTACGACTTACGTTTTCCGGTGTGGTCGCGCAATCTCAACGATTACGACCTCGCCCTGTACGTCGCCAACTGGCCTGCTCCGCGCTCTCTGCACTGGCAGGCATTGCTGACGGCCCGCGCGATTGAGAATCAGGCGTATGTGGCGGGATGTAATCGCGTCGGCAGCGATGGCAACGGCTGCCATTATCGCGGTGACAGCCGGGTGATTAATCCACAGGGCGAGATTATCGCTACTGCCGACGCGCATCAGGCAACGCGCATTGATGCGGAGCTGTCGATGGTGGCATTACGGGAATATAGAGAAAAGTTTCCGGCATGGCGGGATGCGGATGAATTCACATTGCGTTAAGGGGTAAATATGGCTACGAGATGAGTTTTCGTGGCTATTTTTCTCTGGAGCTTAAACGACGAAAGCCTGAATCATTACTGACTCAGGCTTTCTGAATATTGGCGGAACGGACGGGACTCGAACCCGCGACCCCCTGCGTGACAGGCAGGTATTCTAACCGACTGAACTACCGCTCCGTGTTGTGTTCCGTTGGGAACGAGGCGAATATTACGGATTGCCTCGGCCTTCGTCAACGACTTTTCTCATCTTTTGAATCGTTTGCTGCAAAAATCGCCCAAGTCGCTATTTTTAGCGCCTTTCACAGGTATTTATGCCCGCCAGAGGCAGCTTCCGCCCTTCTTCTGCACCAGATCGAGACGGGCTTCATGTGCTGCAAGCTCTTCATCTGTCGCAAAAACAACGCGTAACTTACTTGCCTGACGTACAATGCGCTGAATTGTTGCTTCACCTTGCTGCTGTTGTGTCTCTCCTTCCATCGCAAAAGCCATCGACGTTTGACCACCGGTCATCGCCAGATAAACTTCCGCAAGGATCTGGGCATCGAGTAATGCCCCGTGCAGCGTTCGTTTACTGTTATCTATTTCGTAGCGAGCACATAATGCATCGAGGCTGTTGCGCTTACCGGGAAACATTTTCCTCGCTACCGCAAGGCTATCGGTGACCTTACAGAAGGTATTCGTCTTCGGAATATCGCGCTTAAGCAACGAAAACTCGTAGTCCATAAAGCCGATATCGAACGCTGCGTTATGGATAACCAGCTCCGCGCCGCGAATATAGTCCATGAACTCATCGGCTACTTCGGCAAACGTGGGCTTATCGAGCAAAAATTCATCGGCAATACCATGTACGCCAAAGGCTTCCGGATCCACCAGCCGATCGGGTTTGAGATAAACATGGAAGTTATTGCCCGTCAGTCGACGGTTCACCACTTCAACGGCACCAATCTCAATGATCTTGTGGCCTTCATAGTGCGCGCCAATCTGGTTCATACCGGTGGTTTCGGTATCGAGAACGATCTGGCGTGTAATTGCAGTGCTCATAGCGGTCATTTATGTCAGACTTGTCGTTTTACAGTTCGATTCAATTACAGGAAGTCTACCAGAGATGCTTAAACAGGTAGAAATTTTCACCGATGGTTCGTGTCTGGGTAATCCAGGACCTGGGGGTTACGGCGCTATTTTACGCTATCGTGGACGCGAAAAAACTTTTAGCGCTGGCTACACCCGCACCACCAACAACCGTATGGAGTTGATGGCCGCTATTGTCGCGCTGGAAGCGTTAAAAGAACACTGTGAAGTCATTCTGAGTACCGACAGCCAGTATGTCCGCCAGGGGATCACCCAGTGGATCCATAACTGGAAAAAACGTGGCTGGAAAACAGCAGACAAAAAACCAGTAAAAAATGTCGATCTCTGGCAACGTCTTGATGCTGCGTTGGGGCAGCATCAAATCAAATGGGAATGGGTAAAAGGCCATGCAGGTCATCCAGAAAACGAACGTTGCGATGAACTGGCTCGTGCCGCGGCAATGAATCCCACACAGGAAGATACGGGCTACCAAGTCGAAGTTTAAGCCTGTGGTTTACGAAATTGCCGGGTGGCGCCGACCGCCTGGCGAATTCGCGGTTTGTTTTTGCTCTGTTTCATCGGGTTGAGCGTTAAAGGAATAGTCCGTTTCCGGGCAACGATAAGTTGTAAGCAACCAAGCGCAGGAATATGCGCGCTCAATAGTTTTCCACCATGTTTATTCCACGGGAGAACGTGGAAACGGCTGGCGTGTAGCACTTCAAAATTCAACAAAGAGAGCCAGTCCAGTTGCCGCATTAGGGTAAACATCCGGCTGTTATAAGGCGATGTTTTTCGCAAGACTGGCACAAGTTTACGTAATCCCATTAAACTGATGGGATTGAAGCCACTAATGACCAGCCAGCCATCATCAATCAATACCCGATCGGCTTCACGCAACAAACGATGCGGATCGGTGCACCATGGCAACGTATGCGCCAATAGACAAACATCGACGGATTTATCGGCAAAAGGAAGATGAAGTGGGTCCGCCTGCACCTGTACGGGCATTCCTTGCGCAGAAACATTCACTTGATGAGAAACCGCGCACGCTTCGCAATTGATTTCTGCGCTTAAATTGCCAATCTTAAGCAGATGAAAACCATACATTTTTGTGAACCATGGGTTGAGCTGGCGCTCCAGCGCCTTGCGATAAAGCTCTCCCCAGGGCAAATCGCCCCAGCAATCAGGAGCCACGACTGTTTGAGGGTTCCTTGCCGGTTTCATCACAACCTTCCGTTTCACACTGAGAGGTAATATATGAATCTTAACAGTATTCCTGCCTTTGATGACAATTACATCTGGGTTTTGAATGATGAAGCAGGCCGTTGCCTGATTGTCGATCCTGGAGAAGCGGAGCCGGTAGTAAAGGCCATTGCCGCCAATAACTGGCAACCGGAGGCCATATTTCTCACCCACCATCACCACGATCATGTTGGCGGCGTAAAAGAACTGGTGGAAAAGTTTCCGCAAATTGTGGTCTACGGTCCACAAGAGACACAAGATAAGGGAACAACGCAGGTAGTCAAAGATGGTGATACTGCCTTCGTTTTGGGGCATGAATTTAGTGTAATTGCTACACCAGGTCACACTTTAGGACACATCTGTTACTTCAGCAATCCTTATCTATTTTGCGGTGATACTCTTTTCTCTGGTGGCTGCGGGCGATTATTTGAAGGTACAGCTTCTCAAATGTATCAATCACTTAAACAATTAAGTGCTCTACCTGACGATACACTGGTGTGTTGTGCTCATGAATATACTTTATCAAATATGAAGTTTACCTTGAGTATTCTTCCGCACGATTTGTCCATAAATGATTATTATCGTAAAGTTATTGAGTTACGGGCAAAAAATCAAATTACACTCCCCGTAATTCTGAAAAATGAGCGGAAAATTAATGTTTTTTTAAGAACAGAAGATATTGATTTAATTAATGTAATTAATAAAGAAACATTATTGCAACAACCTGAGGAACGTTTTGCCTGGTTAAGGTCAAAGAAAGATAGATTCTGATAAAACTTTCTTGTCATCGGCTTCGTTCGCCGTTATGATCGGTCGTCTTTTAAGCAACTATTGACACACACATGAAGGCAAAAGCGATATTACTCGCCTCTGTCCTGCTCGTGGGTTGCCAGAGTACCGGTAACGTCCAACAGCACGCACAGAGCCTTTCTGCAGCTGGTCAAGGGGAAGCAGCAAAGTTTACAAGTCAGGCACGATGGATGGACGATGGGACGTCTATCGCGCCAGATGGTGACTTGTGGGCTTTCATTGGCGACGAGCTAAAGATGGGAATTCCGGAAAATGACCGGATTCGCGAACAGAAACAGAAATATTTACGCAATAAGAGCTATCTCCACGATGTAACTTTACGGGCAGAGCCGTATATGTACTGGATAGCCGGGCAAGTTAAAAAACGTAACATGCCTATGGAACTGGTACTACTACCCATAGTGGAGAGCGCTTTTGATCCTCACGCGACGTCTGGCGCCAATGCCGCAGGCATCTGGCAGATCATTCCGAGCACGGGGCGCAATTATGGTTTGAAACAGACTCGCACTTATGACGCGCGTCGCGATGTTGTTGCTTCAACAACCGCCGCGCTGAACATGATGCAACGTCTGAACAAGATGTTTGACGGCGACTGGCTTTTGACCGTAGCGGCTTATAATAGCGGCGAAGGTCGGGTCATGAAGGCAATTAAAACGAACAAAGCACGTGGGAAATCCACCGACTTTTGGTCGTTACCGTTGCCGCAGGAAACGAAGCAGTACGTGCCTAAAATGCTGGCATTGAGCGATCTTCTCAAAAACAGCAAACGTTATGGCGTACGTCTGCCGACGACCGATGAAAGCCGTGCTCTGGCGCGTGTACACCTGAGTAGCCCGGTTGATATGGCGAAGGTTGCAGATATGGCGGGAATTTCCGTCAGCAAGCTGAAGACATTCAACGCTGGCGTGAAAGGCTCCACGCTGGGCGCAAGTGGTCCGCAGTACGTGATGGTGCCAAAGAAGCATGCAGATCAACTGCGTGAATCTCTGGCTTCCGGCGAAATTGCTGCTGTACAGTCGACACTGGTTGCCGACAATACGCCGCTTAACAGTCGTGTTTACACCGTTCGTTCTGGCGACACGCTTTCAAGTATCGCTTCACGTCTCGGCGTAAGCACCAAAGATTTGCAGCAGTGGAATAAATTGCGCGGATCTAAGCTGAAACCAGGCCAAAGTTTGACGATTGGCGCAGGTAGTAGCGCACAGCGACTGGCAAACAACAGCGATAGCATTACGTATCGTGTGCGCAAAGGCGATTCGCTTTCAAGCATTGCTAAACGCCACGGCGTGAACATCAAAGATGTGATGCGCTGGAACAGCGACACTGCGAATCTGCAACCAGGCGATAAGCTGACGTTGTTTGTGAAAAACAACAACATGCCAGATTCCTGACAAACCAGATAATAAAAAGGCACCGATTCCCCCGGTGCCTTTTTTATTTATGCCGCTTTATGTGCTTCTACCATGATGATATCACTGGTGAAAGAGCCATCATTCTGCAAGGCAAAATACGTTTTCACCTCTGTCGATGCGCTCTGTTGGTAAATGCGAATAGCATCTACTAACGCTTCTGGCGTACGCATTCTGGCGACCCATGAAGAAAATTCCAGTGGTAACTTATCTGTAATTAAATTATCAACTATCAGATTGGCTTCATTGATTAACGTCAACCACTCACCGCTGGCGTAGTTTCGTACGTGAGAGGTATCGCGTAATGCTTCTACCGTCTGTAACCAGATGTCGCGCACTGGGTGACCCGGAGACATTACGTCCATCACAATCAGCCTACCGCTGGGTTTCAATATCCTATTCACTTCACGCAGTGCTGCACCAACATCATGCCAGTGATGGGCAGAATAACGGCTGATAACAATATCAAATGCGTTATCGGCAAATGGCAGACTTTCGGCATATCCCTGGCGGGTGGTGATATTTTTCAGTTGCCGGGCTTCGGCAGCTTGTGCCACGACATCCAGCATATGGGCAGATAAGTCATACGCCACCACCGTGCTCACGTTTTGCGCAGCGACAAAGCTGGCATGCCCTGCTCCGCAGCCCATATCAAGTACACTTGCATCAGGATAATCAGCCAGACGCACCGCCAGGCGCTGTAAGTCTCGCCCGGATGCATGTACGGTACTGGTTAAATACTCACTGGCCTGCGAGCTAAACTGCTTTTCTACGTGGTCATGGTGGGATTGTGTTGTCATTGCGCTGTCCTTTTGTTGTTTGAGTATAAAGGGCAGCGCCAAACGTTGGTCTGCCCTGTGGCAGACCTGACATACCTTATTTATCAGGCTTGCCGGGACTGAATTCAACGAGTAGCGGATTGTGATCGGAAGCGCGCGTAACCAGTACAGAAGCTTCGCTGACGTTCAGACCACGGTAGAAAACAAAATCGAGCGGGCGACCAAACGCCCGACGGCGCTGATCATCGGTAAAACGCACCTGGCGCAGCGACATTTCCCGCGCAAAGCGATATAACGCGTTCATCCTTCTACGGCTCCAGGCATTGAAATCTCCCGCCATAATGACCGGGCCGCTGTGATGGGCAATCTGATCGCCAATAGGAAGCAACTGCTTACTGTAAACATCTACGCCCAGACTAAAGTTGACGGCGTGAATATTGACGACCATCAACAGGCGGGTATCAGGTAATGGGTAGACCGTCACCAGCGCTGATTTCGCCAGACGTAAAATAGGTTCACGTTCACGTAACGGGCAGCAATAAATGGGATGCGCCGCCGAAAGGGTCATGACACCGGAAGGATGCTGCGGCAGCACGAAAGCGGGTACCTGATCGGCAGCAAGATAGTTAGCAGTCGCAAACTGTACTAACTCTGGCGTTGTTTGCGCTTCCTGCAATAACACCAGATGTGCATCTTTGCCGTAGTTCTTTAATACCGACAACCATTCAGCGCGTTGCTGTTTGTATATGTTCCACACCAGGATCCGAATACGCTCTTCGGTACTTAACGGTTCGCCGGGCGGTAATGCCTGGCCAATGCTCGCAAAAGACCCCGGCGGTAAAATCCTTTCCGCAGGTTGTCCGGCAACATAGCGCATGGCATAGGTGTTTTTTCGCACTTTTGACTTTGAAACCTCGATTACGTCACCCCTTCCGCATTCAGGAGGGTTCTACTGTTATAGGGATTTTAGCTCACTCTTTCAACGAGCAATTGTAGATTGTTATGTAAGCAAGTACTTACACCAGGCTGAATTTTACTCTTTATAGATATCATTAAATCGGATGACATATCACGTATCCTGATGGTTTAATGACAAATAAATTCAAAATATCTCTTCTATTTTGCAACAGGAGCAAAAATGAAAGCCACGTCGGAAGAACTCGCCATTTTTGTTTCGGTCGTCGAAAGCGGCAGCTTTAGCCGGGCAGCGGAACAATTAGGGCAAGCAAACTCAGCGGTAAGCCGGGCGGTGAAAAAGCTGGAGATGAAACTAGGCGTTAGCCTGCTTAATCGGACCACGCGACAACTTAGCCTGACGGAAGAAGGCGAGCGTTATTTTCGTCGCGTACAGTCAATTTTGCAGGAGATGGCAGCGGCAGAATCAGAAATTATGGAGACGCGTAATACACCGCGTGGACTGTTACGGATCGATGCCGCAACTCCAGTGGTGCTGCACTTTCTGATGCCGTTGATTAAGCCTTTTCGTGAATGCTATCCGGAAGTCACTTTATCGCTAGTCTCCTCCGAAACGATTATTAATTTGATCGAAAGAAAAGTGGATGTCGCGATACGCGCCGGTACGTTAACGGATTCCAGCTTACGTGCCAGGCCGTTATTTAACAGTTATCGAAAAATTATCGCCTCCCCCGATTATATTTCCCGCTACGGGAAGCCAGAAACGATCGACGATTTAAAGCAACATGTTTGCCTGGGATTCACTGAACCCGCTTCCCTCAATACCTGGCCGATAGCCTGTAGTGATGGACAATTACATGAGGTGAAGTACGGTTTGTCATCCAATAGTGGGGAAACACTGAAACAGCTTTGCCTGAGTGGCAACGGGATTGCGTGTTTGTCCGACTACATGATCGACAGAGAAATCGCTCGCGGAGAATTGGTGGAGTTAATGGCAGATAAAGTGTTGCCAGTGGAAATGCCATTCAGTGCAGTCTATTACAGCGACCGTGCGGTAAGTACGCGCATCCGGGCTTTTATCGATTTCCTTAGCGAGCATGTAAAAACAGCTCCCGGAGGAGCTGTCAGAGAGGCTTAATCCCATTCAGGAGCCAGACCTTCCGGGCTAACCAGGCGGTCGTTGCAATCCAGTGCGGCGATCGCTTTTTTATCTTCGGCATCAAGCTGTAAATTTTGTGCCTTAAGATTACTCTCCAGGTTTTCACGTTTAGTAGAAGAAGGTATTACTGAGAAACCTTCCCCCATCGCCCACGTCAGAATCACTTGTGCCGGGGTCGCATTGTGTTTAGCTGCAATACGAGCAATAACCTCATCTTTCAGTGCCTTACCATAAGCCAGCGTCATATAGGAAGTGATATGAATGCCGTGCTGTTTGGCCCAATCAACCACTTTACGGTTTTGCAGATAAGGAGAGAGTTCAATCTGGTTGGTGGCGATGTTTTCAGCGCCAACAGCAGCAATCGCTTTTTCCATCAATGGGATCGTGAAGTTGGAAATACCGATCTCACGCGTCAGCCCTTGTTTTTTGGCTTCCAGCAGCGCCTGCATAAACTCTTCAACAGAGACTTCATCGTTTGGTGACGGCCAGTGGATTAGCGTCAGATCAACATAATCAGTACGCAATTTTTGCAGGCTCTCTTTCAGACTCGGGATCAATTTGTCTTTGCTGAGATTTTCAATCCAGATTTTAGTGGTGATGTAGAGTTCATGACGTGGCACGCCACTTTCTGCAATCGCCTGACCTACTGCGGCTTCGTTATCATAGATTTGTGCGGTATCAATTGCGCGATAACCAAGTTCAAGCGCCGTTTTCACAGATGAAATAACAACGTCGTCTTTGAGACGGAAAGTACCTAAACCAAATGCAGGGATAGCCATAATATGCCTCTTTTAATGCTATTTTCGTTAACTAAGGTGATTATGAGCTTTAGACTGTTGCGGAAAAAGGGCGTAAAACGCAGAGGATTTTTGCGATTTTGGCAATAATAGAAATACAGACGAAAAAAAACCTCGAGCGTTAACTCGAGGCTTCTTAATAAGTGGCGGAACGGACGGGACTC